>CAMAQU010000234.1 GCA_945860425.1 Sphingomonas paucimobilis | reverse complement strand
GGGTGAATGCCTATGGGCATTTGGGGGATGGCAATGTGCATTTTCATGTGCGGGCCCCGGACGGCACGAGCGACCCTGATTGGCGCGTTACAACCGGCAAGGCGGCCAGCGGGATGGTCTATGATCTGGTGACGCAGGCGGGTGGCTCTATTTCGGCGGAACATGGCATTGGGCAGATGAAGCGCGATGAACTGGCCCGCCTCTCTTCGCCTGCCCGTTTGTCGGCGCTGCGGGCGATTAAGGCGGCGCTTGACCCCCAAGGGATCATGAACCCCGGCAAGCTTGTTCCATAAACTATTGGATTAGGGGACAAAGCTCGGCTCGGCAGCCTTTCTGCTTGCGCTTCAAAGGCTCCCGCCATAGGAGCCGAGGTCAAGAAAAATACTTGTCGCAGGAGATCTTTAATGGCCGACGCGCCCCAAAATGCGCTTCCTTTATTGTATAAGGACCTCGTTCCCCTTTCATCGGTTGATCATGCGAGCTGGAAGACCCGCCAGCTTGAATCCGCCCCTTGGCTTCAGGATCAGCATGCGATCCCCGTCACGGTGGATGAGTTCGCATCGGCTCAACGTTTTTTCCCGATCATTTTTTCGGCTGGCGACAGCCCGGTCCCGCTCGCGCTGCTGGGCCTGAACGAAGGCGTGAACGTCTTTATGGGTGAAGACGGCAAGTTTACAGAGAATGTATATGTTCCGGCCTATGTCCGGCGCTATCCGTTCATGTTGGCAAAGCTGCGCCCCGATACCGATGAGCTCTCGGTCTGCTTTGACCCGACAGCTGACGCCATTGGCCCGTTTGACGAAGGCGACGCGCTTTTCGAAGATGGGCAGCCCGCGGACGCGACCAAGCAGATCCTTGAGTTTTGTGAGCAGTTTGAGCAGGCAGGGCAGCGCACCGAAGCCTTTATGAAGGATTTGGTCGAAAGCGAGCTTTTGATGGATGGCGAATTGTCGATCCAGCCTGATCCGGAAAAGCCGCCGTTCATCTATCGTGGTTTCCAGATGGTGAATGAAGAAAAGCTTCGTGATTTGCGGGGCGATCAGCTTCGCAAGATGAACCAGTCCGGCCTGTTGCCGCTGGTTTATGCGCACCTCTTCTCGCTCGCCCAGATGCGCGAAGTCTTTGGGCGTCAGCTTGCCCAGGGCAAGGTCGCCGAAGGCGAAGCGCAAAGCTAATCCACTGGCATTCCGCGTCTGGCGCTTTGCCGGACATGCAAAAATGCAAGGGCGGCCCACCGATCATGGAGGGCCGCCCTTGCTTGTTCTTGAAACCGCGCGTCGCCTGCCCTACATTCAGAAGTGAGTGGTGGTGCGTTATCCCCCTTTCGCGCCGCTCCTCAGCGCACCTTTCGAGGTGTGTTCCTCCCTGAACCTTGGCCACCCTGTGCGTGCACAGGGTGGTTTTTTATTCAGCGGCGATGGGCAAAGCGCGGTTCGTCAGGGCGCGGCTGAGTTCGGCAGCGATGCCCGCAATCAGGGCCTTTATGCGGTCTATGCCTGCCCCCGGTTCTGAAAGGGTGGCATCAAGATAAAGCTGCCTGTCCACTTCAATTTGAAGCGCGTGGATGCCGTCATCTCGCCTGCCATGACGGTCCAATATATGGCCGCCAGCATAGGGTGCGTTCAAGGCGACTCGGAAGCCTGCCTGTTTCGCCGTTGCGCAGGCAATTTCGGTCAGCACGGGTGCGGCACTTCGGCCAAAGCGGTCCCCAATCACAATTTGTGGGGCCTGTTGTCCCGACATGCTGGGCAGTGGGGGCATGGAATGCACATCCAGCAACAGGGCCGTGCCAAATTGATCCATGGCCTGCTGAACCAAAGCGCCCAATGCCTGATGATAGGGGCGATGATGGCCGGTGATGCGGGCCTCCACCTCTGCCGGGGTGAAGCGCCGTCTCCACAACTCCCCCAAGCCCGCTGTTCGCCGCGGAATGAGACCAAGCCCGCCCCGCGCCTTCACGGAGAGCAGGGCGGGTGGCCCAGTGGGTGTCGTCAGCATCGCCGGGTCAAGGTCATGTTCGGCCCGGTTTAAGTCGATGATGGCCCGGGGCGTGCGCGCAACAAGGCCCGAATATCCGGCGCGCCAAGCATGATCGGCCAAAAGATCGGCATAACGGTCTTCTAAGCAAAGCAAGCAAGACGGCGTAAATTGACAATATTTGTCAATATCATAGGGGTAATCGCGACCTGCGTGGGGCACGGAGAGGATGATGGGAAAAGGCGGTGGCGTGGCACCAACCCGGTCAAATGACGCCTGCATGGAGCTTGTCTATGGCCATGCTGAAGAGTTGGCAATGGGATGTAGGAGAGGTGATCCGGCACAAAGAGCCAGATCCTGCGATTAACTTCGGCACAGATAGTCGCTTGCCAGACCAAATAAGCGCCGCTATTGGCCGCGAACCCCAAAGGCGCGCTGTGAGTCTTGCAGCGACTAAAGCCTGAGACACGAGTGGGCGTGTAGCTCAGTGGTAGAGCACTGTGTTGACATCGCAGGGGTCGCAAGTTCAATCCTTGCCACGCCCACCATGTAATTCTCTTCCCAAGAAAGCTCGATCTCAGAATATTTTGAGGCCTGATTAACGAGGCCGGGCATTGCCTTGTATCGCAGTCGATCTTTTACCTGTCTTGCAGTCCAAAGTAGTTAATGCATGTTTAGAATAATTATATTTCGTTATCATATTTATGCTTTAATATGACCCTATGATAAAAAAACAGACGCGTATCGGATTGCATTTGAGCAATCAGACGCAGGCTTGGCTTTGGTGTCTTTGGCGGGCGCAACTTTGCCCGAAAAGTCGAATAAGGGGTCTGTCTGCATCATCCTCTCCTTGGGTCATCCTTCCCATCTACTGCACATCATCGCGCTGAATGGGCTTATGGATGGCTCAACCTGACCAATTCGAAAAGGAAATTATCTTGGTCGCGCGTCTTGGGCGTGCTTATGGAGAAAGCGAAGAATTAACTCTCGGAGATTCGGGCATATGCGCCAGATAGATCATGTCATTGC
>CAMAQU010000233.1 GCA_945860425.1 Sphingomonas paucimobilis | reverse complement strand
CTTGCCACTCGCGGCCGAGATAGTGAGCAAGGGCACGCCCTTGACCTGCGCAAAGCCTTCATCGAGCGCGGTCCGCACGCCTTGGAACAGCGCACTACCATGTTCCACCGTATCCCATTTGTTAAGCGCGATGATCATCGCACGCCCTTCGGTGAAAATCTGATCCGCGATGCGCAGATCCTGTGCCTCAAGTCCGCGCGTGGCATCCAGCAAGAGCACAACGACTTCGGCAAAATCAATCGCGCGCTGCGTATCGGCGGCGGACAGCTTTTCCAGCTTGTCATCCACCTTGGCCTTGCGGCGCAAACCAGCCGTATCGATCAGGCGCACGGCACGATCTTGCCACATCCAGTCAATGCTAATGGAGTCGCGCGTAATGCCCGCTTCTGGCCCGGTAATCATGCGATCTTCGCCGAGCATCCGATTGACCAAGGTTGATTTGCCCGCATTGGGGCGGCCAACAATCGCGAGTTTCAGAGGGGCACGGGCGAGCGCCTCTTCATCCTCTTCCTCTTCTTCAGGTTCAAACTCTTCTTCTTCGCGCTCCACATGGGGGAGAAGTTCCTGAAACAGATCGTCCAGACCCTCGCCATGTTCCGCGCTGAATGGAATTGGATCCCCAAGGCCAAGGCTATAGGCATCCAAAATGCCAGACTGGCCCGCCCTGCCTTCCGCCTTATTGGCGAGGAGCACGATGGGGGTGGACAAACTGCGAAGCCAATTCGCAATTTCCTGATCCAGCGGTGTGATGCCCGCCCGTGAATCGATCACGAACAGCGCGACATCCGCGCTTTGAGCCGCGGCCTCTGTTTGCGCCCGCATGCGACCAGGCAGCGTTTGTGCATCTTCATCCTCGAAACCCGCGGTGTCGACAATGCGGAATTCCAGCCCGAGGAGATTGGCTTCTCCCTCGCGGCGGTCGCGCGTTACACCGGGGCGGTCATCGACAAGCGCGAGGCGCTTGCCAACAAGCCGATTGAACAAGGTTGATTTCCCGACATTAGGCCGCCCGATAATGGCAACCACGGGGAGCGCGGAGGCCATTTTCTGAGGCCCCCTCAACGCCAGGCGGTCAGGCGACCGTCATTATCGAGGATGTAGAGCGTGTTGTCTGCCACAATGGGCGACAGCAACACCTGCCCACCTGCCTTTGACTCGCTCTGGATCTTTCCATCCGTTGGAGAGACATTGACCAGGCGGCCTTCAGAACTGGCGACGATCAGTCGATCCCCAGCAAGGATTGGTCCGACCCAGTTAATGGGATCCTTCTTCTTCTTTTCAACGCGATAGCGGGCGAGTTGGGTTGACCAACGCACCTTGCCGCTGCCGCGCGCGATGCAGAGAAGGCGGGCGTCATCTGTTACAACAAACAGCCATTCACCAGCGACCCATGGCGTTGAAATGCCCGCCAGGTTGATTTCCCAAAGGCGTTGACCCGTGACCAGCTCAAGGCTCACCATCCGGCCGCCCTTGCCGACTGCAAACACACGGCCCCGATCGACAACCGGACTTGCATCAATATCTGCCAAGGCAGAAACAGAGGTGGTTGTACTGGTACGGGTCAGGGCATCGCCCCAAAGAACACGGCCATTTTCGTATCGATAGGCATTGAGCTCGCCCGAAGAAAAGCCCGCGACAATCGTTCCCTGCCCAATGGCGGGGGCAGCCATGCCGAACACGCCCGTCAGTTCGCTTGCGCCCGATTCCTGCCACTCAATAGAGCCATCAGAGGCCCGTATAGCGAAAATCTGATTGTCCGCCGCCATGACATAGATATTACCAAGGCCAACAGACGGCGCGCCGCGCAAGGGACCCGCAGGACGCTTCTTCCATATGACACTGCCATCGGCTGCCTTTAATGCCGCAACATCGCCAAGACCATTTGTGACATAGAGAACATCGCCGTCGACACTGACCCCGCCGCCCCAAAGTGCGCGCCGATCCTTGCCACCATCGCCGAAGACAATGCTCCAAAGCTGACGGCCAGACCGCGTATCAAAGGCAAAAACACGCGATTGCGTGTCCATGACGTATAATTTGCCGTCGGACACAACGGGCGCAGATGCGAGCCGCGCCTTCTTGCTGGATCCAGAGACATTCGCGCGCCAAGCCGGGCCAAGGGACGCGCCCAAGGCCACATGCTCCATCGACTTTCCAGCATTTCCCCCGGGCTGGCTCCAAGCGGGATTGGCCTGCGCCGGCGGCAAAAGAACGTCGACAGACGCCAAAGCGGGATCTGCCTCTGCAGCTGCTTCTGACGTCAGAATTGGCACTCTTTGACCCATTATAGGGGTTTTTGACTTTTTGCCGCCGCCCCCACCGCCGAAAACGCCACATGCGGAGACCGCCAGCATCACGGGCAGCAGGATAAGAAATTTGGTGCGCTTCTGCGCCAATCGGATCATTTGGCTTGTCCTTGTTCGGCCGGAACGGCCAGTCGTGCATTGAGCGACGCCGACATATTTTTTGCCCGGCCCCGGATCGACTCCGGAACCTTGGGGTCGGCTGCAATATCAGCAAACAACTTTGCTGCAGGCTGAACGCGCTGCTTTTTCAAATAGGCAATGGCAACCATTTCGCCGGCACTGCCGAACCAGGGATTATCCCGAACAGCCAAAGGCGAGAGACGCGCAATCACCTCATCCGGTGCCAACCGATCATATTGAACCGCGGTCTGGCGGACCAAGGCGAGATCACGCCAAGGTTGTGCGATCGCTTCATCCTTGGCGACCTCGCCATAAATCTTGGCCGCGCCGTCCAAATTCTGCTTTTGGATAAGCAAAGCGGCTTCGGTTAGTAGCGCTGTTGACCGATATCCGTCATTTGAGGAGGCCTTGAGCTTTGCTAGAGCGGCCGTTGCACCGGCGTCATTGCCTTCGCTCGCCTTTCGCAAAGCCTCATCGAGAATTTCGCTTTCAGCAGCGGATTGTTTTGCCCTTTGGTCCTGCCAGACCAGCCAGCCGGCGAGTGCGGCAAGTCCCAGGACAATCGCTGCCAAAACCCAGTGGCCA
>CAMAQU010000232.1 GCA_945860425.1 Sphingomonas paucimobilis | reverse complement strand
TGGTCGGTTTGTTGCCGATCCATAAGGCTGAATGGATTGTGATATCACCTGGCCCTGCTTGTCCCAGCGCGTCAGCATGATGAAACTGTCGCCATGGCGCACCCGCATCTTGTCGTCAGGCTGATCCTTATCCCACATTGTGGTGGCGCGCAGCGTATCCGTGCCCCCAGTCATCGGGAGATCAACCCCGCCGCGCCGGAGCCGCTGAATATCCGCAAGCTTGGGGTCAATCCGGCCAAAGCGATCGACCAGATCGTCGACCGACTCTTTCAGCGCTGCCCGGGGATCAGGCAGGGCCTCGCGCTTCCAGTGCAGCGTTGCCGCAGCCCGGATCACACGCTCCGCCAGAGCATCCGCCGCGCCTGCATTGTCGCTCGTCCAGTCCCAGCTGGACAGCAGCCGCTGAGCACGAAGAAGCTCTGCATCGTCGCCAACCTTCGCTGCCAGAACCTGCTTCATCCAGTCGCCCACCCAGCTCTGTTTTGAATAGGCCTTGTCAAACTTGATCGTTAGCAACTGTTCCGGCGTCAGCTTGCCCAACGCGGACAGCAATTCATTGGCGCGAAGCCCTCTATTCGTCATCCCAAGCTCAATGCCGAGCAGGGGCGAGAAGTCAGCCGGATCAAGTTCTGACCCCGGCCCTGCGGCCAGAAAGGGGGTGTTGTTGGCATTTTGCACAAAGCCGCTCTTGGGCGACACAATTTTGGGATAAGCCGCAAAAGGCACAGGCCCTTTCCAGATGTTGCGCGATGTATCCCCCGGCAATGTCTTTCGATAGTCAAAGCCCGGCGTCCGGGCGGGGAAGAGGGCGTTGTAAACATAGGCAATCCGTCCGGTCTTATCGGCGTAGATAAAGTTCGTCGCCGGGACGCCGCCAATCGCCATAGAGCGGGTCCACTCATCCCAGTCGCGCGCCTTGGTGTTGCGATAATATTGTTCCACCGCCTTGGCATTATCGATACCGGCATAGCGGATCGCAAAGGCCCCCTGATCGCTCAAGATGACCGGTCCATGGACGGATCGATAGGCTGTTTTGGGCACAGGCACCGTAAACGGCCCGAAGCGCACGGGCAGCCAAACCCGTTTCTGTTCCAGCGGCAACCATTTTCCATCCAGCCGGTAGCGATCCCCACTCTCATCCAGCACCAGCTTGTACACGTCGATCAAATCCGGCCTGTTGACGGTATTCGTCCACCCAAGATTGCGGTTATGGCCGAGCAGAATGAAGGGTGAGCCGGGGAAAAGAGCCCCCGCCATATCCAGCCCCTCGCCCGAATGCATAACGGCCTCATACCAAGCGACCTGCCCTTCAAAGGGCTGATGCGAATTGGAAATGAGCCAGGTCTTGCCATCGGCCATTTTGGTGGGCGCAAGCGCAAAGGCATTGGACCCATTCATATTGGGCTCCCGACCCGCCGGCGTCATGGGGGCGGCGTTTTCAGCAGGAGCCGCCTTACCGCTGGTGAGCGCGCCAATGACGCCATCAAGGCCATAGAAAAAGGGCGCGCGCAGGACAAAGCCCGTCACAATATCTTGGCCCGTTACCGGAAACAGCTTTGGCAGGCGCACTTCGCCGCGGTGCGTGGCAGCATAATGGTTCAACCCGGCAGCATAGCCTTCCACGACTTTGCGAACATCGGCTGGCATGTTGGGATAATATCGGTTGGCCGTGCCCCGGGCGTCCAATAGGGCAGCGACATAATCCACCTGCGCCCCATCTGGCCCGGCAAGCGCGCCATAGCGCCCGCGCGTCATCGCAATCACGTCTTGAATGGTTGAAAAATCATCCTCTGCATGCGCAAAGGCAAGGCCATAGGCAGCATCCGCATCGGTGCGGCCATTTATGTGCGGTACGCCGAAACGATCCCGCACAATTTCCACATCATAACGGCGCGCAGAAGGGGCTGGTTCTTCCTGCGCAATCAACGGCTCCCACACCGCCGATGCAACCGCGAGTGTGGCGACCGAGCCTAAAGCCCATTTTGCCCAAGATGTCATTCGTGCCCCCTATGTGCTCTGTTCTTTCGACTATGATTGACGAGCGCGCCGCTTTCGGCAAGTCAGACGAAAATTTATCTGGAGTTTCCAATGCGTCGCTTGCTTTTCTGCTCCGCCCTTAGCCTGCTCCCTATGCCCGCTCTCGCGCAGACGGCGCCTGCCGATCTGATTACGCCGGATGCCGTGAAGGCGCATGTGCAGTTTCTGGCCGACGACCTTTTGGAAGGGCGGGATACGGGCGCACGCGGGCATGAGATTGCGGCGCGCTATGTCGCCAGCCGCTTTACCGCCATCGGCCTGACCCCTGTGGTCAAGGACAGCTGGTATCAGCGCGTTCCCTTTGTTGAGGTGCGGCCAAATGAGGATGCAAAGCTCATCATTAACGGCGCAAGCTTCACGCACAAGAAAGACGCTGTGATTGGCGGCAATGGCCACGTCGACGCCGAGGTCGTCTTTGGCGGCTTCTGCCTTGAGCGGCCCGATTTTGGCCTGCGCGATCTCTCTCGGGTCAAGGTGAAGGGAAAGATTGTCGCCTGCCTGTCCGGCTATCCAAAGGGTCTGCCGAGCGATATCGGCGCCCATCTGTCTGCGGAAAAGACACGGCGCCTGTCGGAACAAGGGGCCATCGGCACGCTGACCATTCGCACTTTGGAGCGGGAAAAGCAGATGCCCTGGGCACGCGTCATCTCCTCTGGCGATGAACGCTCTGTCCGCTGGGCCAATGCCGATGGCACCCCTTTTGACGCCGCCCCCAATGTGCGGGCCTCCGCCACCTTGGATCGGGCAGCGGCCAACGCCCTGTTTGCAGGGACTGGCCGTACCTTGGATGATATTTTGGCAGAGGCGAACCGCAAAGGCGGCAAGCCACGTGGTTTTACTCTGAAGATCCGGGCGACCCTATCCCGCACGGCGACCCTCAGCCCCTTTACCAGCCCGAATGTCATCGGCATGCTCCCCGGATCAGACCCGGCTCTGGCCAATGAATATGTCCTTGTCATGGGCCATCTCGACCATATCGGGATGCGCAAGGGAGAGGATGGCGATCTC
>CAMAQU010000231.1 GCA_945860425.1 Sphingomonas paucimobilis | reverse complement strand
GCCGCCACGCGATAGGAGAGAATGCGGGGCACAGTGCCAAAGGGCGTTGACTGGCCCTCTGGTGAAATCAAGCTGATCGAGCCGCCAGGCTGAACGCCGAGAGACTCCGCAAGCCGCGCCCCAATCGCAATATTACCGCTGCCGGGGGTGACCTCCCGAATAGAGCCGGCCACCAAGTTCTTTGTGAATGTCGGGTTGGATCGAATATCCTCCACCCGCATGCCGCGCACCAAAATGCCTTCTACCCGGCCGCTATAACTCGCCATCAAAGGCTGTTCGATCAATGGCGTTGCCGATGTAACGCCCGGTGTACGGCGCGCCTCACGGACGATTTCCTCCCAATTTGGCAATCGCCCCCCATAGCCTTGAACAACAGCATGGCCATTCAGCCCGACAATTTTGTTAAACAGCTCGGCGCGAAATCCATTCATCACGCTCATCACGATAATCAAAGCCGCCACGCCCAGCATGACGGCGACCAAGCTGATGGTCGCAACAAGGAAGATAAACCCCTCACCCTTGCCGGGAAGGAGATATCGTTTGGCGATGAAGCGTTCATATTGGGTCAAAAGCATTGTCGGGCGGTCTATAAGCCGCAAAGCCGACTGGCAATGGCCGGAGCATATGTTGCTGATTAACAACAGCGCCCTGCAAAACGCTTCACTGCCCCCCGCAAGCCGATGACAGCTATGGAAGGATGCGTTACTCCAACATTCTGAACACGGGCTTTGGCCACAGGTTCGGGGAGATTTTGGGAAGCAGTCCTATAAAGGACGCCCTAAGATTAAAAAAAAGGGGCGGACGAGATATATTTCGTCACGCATTATGCCCGGATCTGAAAAGGTCCGGGCGTTTTGCTTTTTGGGGCCTAACCTTGCCGCGCGCCGCCTACTTTTTGCACAAATACCCGCTTGCCAGCGCAAACCGCCATGCCTATCCGGGATTGAACTTGCCGTTTACGTCAAAGGAAATGTCGATGCGCTTTAAAGGCACCCAATCCTATGTCGCCACTGACGACCTGAAGGTCGCAGTGAATGCCGCTGCTACGCTGCGACGCCCCCTTCTCGTGAAGGGTGAACCGGGCACTGGTAAAACCGTGCTGGCAGAAGAAGTAGCCAAGGCGCTCAATGCCCCGCTGATCACCTGGAACATTAAGTCCACGACCAAAGCGCATCAGGGCCTGTATGAATATGATGCCGTTGCCCGCTTGCGCGACGGCCAGTTGGGCGATGAACGCGTCCACGACATTCGCAACTACATTAAGAAGGGAAAGCTTTGGGAAGCCTTTGAAAGCCCTCAGCTGCCCGTTTTGTTGATCGATGAAATCGACAAGGCCGATATCGAGTTTCCAAACGATTTGCTTCAGGAAATCGACCGGATGAGCTTTGACGTTTACGAAACGCAAGAAACCATTGCGGCCAAGGAACGGCCGATTGTCGTCATCACGTCGAACAATGAAAAGGAATTGCCCGACGCGTTTCTGCGCCGCTGCTTCTTCCACTATATCAAATTCCCGGATCGGGAGACGATGCTGTCGATCATCGACGTGCACTTCCCTGGCATTCAAAAGATCCTTGTCTCCAAGGCGCTCGATATCTTCTACGAAGTCCGCGACGTGCCGGGCCTCAAGAAGAAGCCATCCACGTCGGAGTTGCTCGATTGGCTGAAGCTGCTGCTGGCCGAAGACATGCCGCTGGATGTGCTGCAGAATAAGGATCCAACCAAGGCCATTCCGCCGCTGCACGGTGCATTGCTGAAAAATGAGCAGGATGTGATGCTGTTCGAACGGCTGGCCTTCATGTCGCGGCGTCAGAGCTAAGGCTCTTTGAGGTAGCCTCCCATGTTCCTGAACTTCCTCGATGAATTGCGCGCCGCCGGCATTCCGGCCAGCCTGAAAGAGCATTTGATGCTTCTGGAGGCGCTGGATCGGGAGGTGATTGGCCGGTCTCCAGAGGAGTTTTATTATCTCTCCCGCGCCGTTTATGTGAAGGATGAAGGTCTGCTCGATCGGTTCGATCAGGTCTTTAACAAGGTCTTCAAAGGCCTGTTGACGGAATATGGCACGCAACCCGTGGAAATCCCGTCAGACTGGCTGCGTGCGGTGGCAGAGAAATTCCTGACGCCCGAAGAAATGGCGGCGATTGAGTCGCTGGGGTCTTGGGATGACATTATGGACACCCTCAAGAAGCGCCTTGAGGAACAGCAGGAACGCCACGAAGGCGGCAGCAAGTGGATTGGCACGGGTGGCACCTCCCCCTTTGGCAATAATGGCTATAACCCTGAAGGCGTGCGCATTGGCGGCGAATCTAAGCATAAGCGCGCACTGAAAGTCTGGGAAAAGCGGGAATTCCAGAATCTCGATAACACGCGAGAGCTGGGCACGCGCAACATCAAAATCGCACTGCGTCGCCTGCGCAAATTTGCCCGGGATGGGGCCGCAGAAGAACTGGATGTTAAGGCAACCATTGATGGCACTGCGCGTCAGGGCTGGCTCGATATCCATATGCGCCCGGAACGGCGCAACGCGATTAAGGTTCTGCTGCTGCTCGATGTCGGGGGGTCCATGGATCCCTTTGTGAAGCTGGTCGAAGAATTGTTCAGCGCCGCGACGACAGAATTTAAGAATCTGGAATTCTACTATTTCCACAATTGCCTCTATGAAGGCCTGTGGAAGGACAACCGCCGTCGCTTTTCAGAGCGGACACCAACATGGGATGTGCTTCATAAATTCCCGCATGATTACAAAGTCGTGTTCGTCGGTGATGCGGCGATGAGCCCCTATGAAATCACCCATCCGGGCGGTTCGGTTGAGCATTTCAACGAAGAATCAGGGGCATCCTGGATGCAGCGGGTGGCCAATACCTACCCGGCGACAGTCTGGCTCAATCCAACGCCAGAGGCGCATTGGGGTTATTCGCAATCGACGAAGATTATTCGCGAGTTGATGAATGATCGTATGTACCCGCTAACGCTAGACGGGCTGGACGATGCCATGCGGGAATTAACGCGCAAGCATTAAGCCCTAATAGCGCAGGAACGCCCGCC
>CAMAQU010000230.1 GCA_945860425.1 Sphingomonas paucimobilis | reverse complement strand
ACGCGCTTCATTATCGTTGATCATGCCAATACCCACTTCAACGCCGGCTGCTTTCATGCGGCCCACATTGGATTGGGTGGCGGCGATTTGCTCAAACGAGTCAGGCAAATCGTTTAGCGCAGAGGCCATAACGGGCACCTTGGCGGCCGCGATTTGCGGGGCCACCCGCCATCCTTCGGTCGCACCCACTAAGACGAGGCTGAGCGTCGGGTAGCTTTTCTTCAATGCCAGCACAGCCAAAATGTCAGGCGCGCTTTCGACATGCACGAACAGCTTCATCGTCCCGTTCAGAACGGGCACAAGCGCCAGTGCATCCGGCCGCTTCAGCAGAGGATCCTCCCGGAACACGCCAAGGCTTGCATCTTTGGCTTCGGCCAGCGCGGTTTTGAAGGCCGCGATTAGCGCTGGACGCGAGCCACCGGCAAGGCGTGCGCCCGTTTCGCCAAATTCCATAAACTGGAATGCGCGGGCCTTGGTCACGGGATCAAAATCAGCCCCCGTATCCATGACGGCACCATGGCCACCGAAAATGGCATTGCCCGTATCTGGCGAAACAATAGCTCTGGTCACACCCGCCGCCCGATTAACGGCGACTGCCGCAACATCGGGGTTGATGGCAGGGGCAATATCCAGCGAGACGTTGAAGGGCGAATTGCGCGCTTCGGCATCATTGCTGGGGTCAACGGCATCGACACCGACCAGACCCAAACGGGTAAAGCCTGCAACGATCCCGGGCGTGACCCATTTTCCGGTTGCATCAATGCGCTGCGCCCCAGCCGGAATGGCTATGGACGCACCCGCCGCGACAACACGGCCATTGGTGACAATCACAACACCCTTTTCAACAGGGGCAGATCCATCGCCAATCACGACCTTGCCACCTGTAATGGCGACCGTCTGAGCAGAAAGGGGCGCGGCGATAAGAGCGGCACACGCCAGAAGAAGATGCTTCACTTCACGTCTCCTTCACCGGGCTGGCCCAGTTCAAAATCAGCCACGGGCCGTTTCTTGGGGTCCGCTGCATCATACATAAGCGCACCATCTATCCAGACCTTGTCCGGACGCGAATAGACAGACAGCGGATTGCCGTTCCACAGAACGATATCGGCCATCTTGCCGGGCTTCAGGCTTCCGGTCTTATCGGCAATGCCCAGCGCCTTGGCTGGATTATAGCTAAGCCATGTCCAAGCGAGTTCGTCAGAGACATCGACCCCAATGCGGCGACCATCGGCCAGCGCCTTGGCCGCTTCCTGATTCAAACGTTGAATGCCATTGGCGTCGTCCGAATGAACGATGGCGCAAGCCCCGGCCTTATGCACCAGCGGGATATTCTCATTGATGGCGTCATAGGACTCCATCTTAAAGCCCCACCAATCCGCCCACATGGCTGAACAAATGCCGTCCTTCGCCAGAAGATCGGCAATTTTGTAGCTTTCAACCGCATGGTGGAAGGTCGAGACTTTATAGCCAAATTCCTTCGCCATATCGATGACGAGGCTCATTTCATCGGCGCGATAGCAATGGTTGTGGACAAGGATTTCGCCCGACAGAACGCCTGTCAGCGTTTCCATCGCGAGATCCCGGTTGACCGTTTCGCCCTTATCGAGCTTGCGCTTATACTCGACGGCGCGGGCCCAAGTCTGGCGGTTGACCGCCATATTGCCCATGCGCGTTTGCGGCATTTGCCCGCGAGAGCCATAGACCCGCTTCGGGTTTTCCCCGCAGGCCATTTTCAAGCCATAGGGCGCACCCGGAAACTTCATGCCCTGCACATTGCGTGCATAGACATTCTTGATCGTAACAGAGCGGCCGCCGAAGAGATTTGCCGAACCCGGCAAAATCTGCAGCGCCGTCACCCCACCATTGACAAGCGCGCGGGAAAAGCCGGGATCTTGCGGCCAGACGCTGTGTTCTGCCCAAACTTCGGGGCGGACAGCACCTGTTGCTTCATTGCCATCGGAGTGCGCATCCACACCGGGCGAAGGGTAATCCCCCAAATGCGAGTGCACATCGATGATGCCGGGCGTGACCCATTTGCCGGTGCCGTCGATAACGGTGTAGCCGTCCTTCGCTGCACCGCCCGCCTCAATGCCTTCCACCTTGCCATCGCGAAAATAGACGGTGGCATTCACAAACTTCGCGCCTTCGCCATCATAAACGGTGACGTTGGTGACGGCCGTCGGTACGCTTGGGTAAGCGTTGTAGGTCGATGGATAGGGATCCTTGTTAAAGGCAGGGGCTTTCGCCTCTGCCTTGGCGGCATCCTTATCTTTCTTTTTGGCAAGGGCGGGCGCCGTCATGGACGCCAATACCATCGCCGATCCTGCGAGAAGAGCGGTGAGACGCATTAGTGTGTGGTTCCTTCTGCCGTATCTTTAAGCGTATCCAAATGCATCCAGCGCTTCACGATGCGCGAAACCAGAAGGACGCCAATGCCGACCGCAATCGTGATCCAGCCGATCTGAGAATAGATAGCAATTGTACCTTCTTTGCTCATTTCGCCATCATGGCCGCCAGTTGCTTCGCCAATCTTGCCCGCGACAAAATTGCCGCCTGCCGTTGCGAAGAACCAAGCCCCCATGATGAGGCTCGCCATTTGCGCCGGGGCCAGCCGGTTCATCGCCGACAGTCCGACTGGGGAGAGGCACAACTCCCCCGTGGTCTGGAACAAATAGATGAGGAAGATGAAGATAACGGGCGTCATATTCTCCATGCCCGCTGTCTGAGCACCCCAGACGAGGATCAGGAAGGAAAAGCCAATCTGCAACAGAGCCAGGCCGAATTTGGCCGGCGTCGATGGCTCCAGCCCCTTTTTACCAAGCCATGTCCAGAGCCATGCAAAAATCGGCCCGAGTGCGACAATGTAAAAGGGATTGATCGACTGGAAAATCGAGGCCGGGACGCCCGCCCGATCAACATAACGATCTGTAAACAGGTTGAGCGATCCGCCTGCTTGTTCAAACAAGCCCCAGAAAACCGGCTGAAGCGCGATTAGAAAAATGATCGCAAAGATGCGGTCCCGATCTTCCTTTTCAAGTCGGAAGGCGCTGA
>CAMAQU010000229.1 GCA_945860425.1 Sphingomonas paucimobilis | reverse complement strand
GCAAGTCTTTCAGCTTTTCACCCGCCATCACGCGGGCGGCAATTTTGGCAATTGGCGCGCCAATGGCTTTCGCGACAAAGGGCACGGTCCGGCTGGCGCGCGGGTTGACTTCGATCAGATAGACCGCCCCATCCTTCACCGCGAATTGTATGTTCATCAGCCCGCAGACGCTGAGCGCGCGCGCCAAAGCTTCTGCCTGACGGCGTATGTCCTGCACAATATCGGCGGGCAAGCTATAGGGGGGCAAGGTGCAGGCACTGTCACCGGAATGAACGCCAGCCTCTTCAATATGCTGCAAAATGCCCGCGACGACCACATCGTCGCCATCGGCAATGGCATCTACATCCACCTCAATGGCGTCGCGCAAATAGCTGTCGATCAGAACCGGGGAGTCTCCGGATACAATCACGGCCGTTTGAATGTAGTTTTCCAGCTGCGCCTGCGTGTCGACAATTTCCATGGCCCGGCCACCCAGCACATAGCTGGGCCGCATCAGCACCGGATAGCCGATGCTATCCGCAACAGCGATAGCCTCTTCCCGGCTGCGCGCGATGCCATTTGCCGGCTGTTTGAGGCCAAGCTTTGACACAAGTGCGGCAAAGCGTTCCCGGTCTTCCGCCAAATCAATGGCATCGGGCGAAGTGCCCAGGATCGGGATCCCAGCCTCTTCCAAAGCTCGCGCAAGGTTGAGCGGCGTTTGCCCGCCAAATTGCACGATAACACCCTTTAGCTTGCCACGCTTTTGCTCAACATGCAGGATTTCAAGCACATCCTCAGCTGTAAGCGGCTCAAAATAGAGACGGTCAGACGTGTCATAATCGGTCGACACCGTTTCCGGGTTGCAGTTGACCATGATCGTTTCATAGCCCGCCTCATCCAGCGCAAAGCAGGCGTGGCAGCAGCAATAATCAAACTCAATCCCTTGACCGATGCGGTTTGGGCCACCGCCGAGAATGACGATCTTTTCACGATCCGATGGCTGCGCCTCACATTCCGGTGTGCCAAAGCTGGGTGCTTCATAGGTGGAATACATATAAGGCGTTTTCGCCTCAAACTCCGCAGCACAGGTATCGATGCGCTTGAAGACAGGGCGCACGCCAAGCTTATGACGCAGGGCTCGCACTTCCTTCTCCGTCACGCCGCCGGTCATGGCCTTCACCGAATCATGGATGATGCCTGATCCATGTGCGATGGCGCGCGACATGCCGCTTTGCAGATGCGCCGATTGCAGCGCGAGATAGGCCAGCCTTTTGTCGGAAAAGCCCATCGCCTTTAACTGGCGCAAGCCTTCGGCATTTTGGGGCAGACCATTGGACGCGACGTCATTTTCGGTCGCCACAATCTCTTCCAGCCGCTCCAAAAACCAAGGGTCGAATTTGGCAATTGCGTGAATTTCCGCAACCGTCATTCCTTCGCGCAGGGCTTGGGCCGCAACCAGCAACCGATCCGGCGTGGCGCGTGACAGAGCAGCGGCCAGATCAGCGCGCGATGCGCCTTTCAGCGCGTCGACAAAATTGAACCCAGACAGGCCCGTTTCCAAACCGCGCAGCGCCTTTTGCATCGATTCATGGATGTTGCGGCCAATGGCCATGACTTCGCCAACAGACTTCATCGCCGTTGACAAAATAGGCTCCGCACCCTTGAATTTTTCAAAGGCAAAGCGCGGAATCTTCGTCACGACATAATCAATCGTCGGCTCAAAAGAGGCGGGCGTCGCACCCGTAATGTCGTTGCTAATCTCATCCAGCGTATAGCCAACTGCCAGTTTGGCCGCGACCTTGGCGATTGGAAAGCCCGTCGCCTTGGATGCCAAGGCGGACGAGCGGGAGACGCGCGGGTTCATCTCAATGACGATCAGACGGCCATCAGCGGGGTTGACGGCAAACTGCACATTCGATCCGCCCGTTTCGACACCAATTTCACGCAACACCGCAATCGATGCGTTGCGCATAATCTGATATTCCTTGTCGGTCAGCGTCAGCGCCGGCGCGACAGTGATGGAATCACCTGTGTGGACGCCCATCGGATCCACATTTTCGATGGAGCAGATGATGATGGCATTGTCGTTCCGATCCCGGACGACCTCCATCTCATATTCCTTCCACCCCAAGAGGGATTCTTCAATCAGCACTTCGGTTGTGGGGGATGCATCAAGTCCACCCGTCACAATCTGAATAAATTCTTCGCGATTATAGGCGATGCCCCCGCCCGTGCCGCCCATGGTGAAGCTTGGCCGGATGATGGAGGGAAGGCCCGTGCGCTCCAAAACCTCAAGCGCATCTTCCAGCGTATGGGCAATGCCCGACCGCGCGGATTCCAGGCCAATTTTATCCATCGCATTGCGGAACTTGATCCGGTCTTCCGCTTTGTCGATGGCCTCGGCATCGGCGCCGATCATCGTCACGCCAAATTTTTCAAGCGTGCCATCATGGAATAGCGCAAGCGCGGTGTTGAGCGCCGTCTGCCCCCCCATGGTCGGCAAAACCGCGTCGGGCCGCTCCTTCTCAATGATCTTCGCCACAATCTCTGGCGTGATCGGCTCAATATAGGTCGCATCCGCCAATTCCGGATCGGTCATGATCGTCGCCGGGTTGGAATTGACGAGGACGATGCGATAGCCCTCTTCCTTCAGTGCCTTAATCGCCTGTGTTCCGGAATAATCGAACTCGCAGGCCTGTCCGATAACGATCGGACCAGCACCAATGACGAGAATGGAGGTGATGTCGGTTCTTTTCGGCATTATTCTGATCCCATCATCCCGACAAATTTTTCGAACAGATAATGGCTGTCCTGCGGGCCGGGGGACGCTTCTGGGTGATATTGGACGCTAAAGGCCGGCTGATCGATCAACTCAAAGCCACAATTGGAGCCATCGAAGAGCGAGACATGCGTTGCGCGGGCATTGGCGGGCAGCGTCTCTGCATCGACGGCAAAGCCGTGGTTCATGCTGGTGATTTCCACGCGGCCGTCCTCCAACCGCTTGACAGGGTGGTTCGCGCCACGATGGCCCTGATGCATTTTTTCGGTCTTTGCGCCGACAGCCAAGCCCAGCATC
>CAMAQU010000228.1 GCA_945860425.1 Sphingomonas paucimobilis | reverse complement strand
CTTGGTGGCCGCGCCGACAATCGCGCCCTCCACCGTGCCGCTGAGCACACCGCCGCTTATCCCAAGGCGATTGGCGACCGATCGGTTAAAACCAATTTCCTTCGCCACGGGTTCGGCAAAACGCGTAAATCCGCCGGAGACGAGAATGGCGCTGCCGCCCTGCGCCCGCACGGTGCGCACCAGCGCACGCGCGCCCGGCATGATCTTCACGCGTTCTGCCAGACACTGATCAATGGCTGATTCTGGCAGGCCCTCCAGCAAGGCAACCCGGCTGCGCAATGCTTCTTCAAAGTCCAGCTCCCCGCGCATGGCGCGTTCGGTGACTTCGGCGATTTGGGGCTTAATGCCCGCATAATCCGCCAGCTCATCAATGCACTCAATGGTGATCATGGTTGAGTCCATATCGGCGACAATCAGGCGGCGCGCCCTGCCTTCGCTGCGCTGAACAATGGCATCTGCCTTGGCAAAAGCACCCTCAACAACAGCCCGAACGGCGGTGGCATCCCCCTCAAAATCAAGGTCGATGGCCTTCAGGGGGTCAAGCCAGCGCGCCGCACGGACATTTGCCCCTGTGGCGGCCACCATGTCGGTTGCAGTTGACATATCCCCTATATCGAACATGTCTGCTGCGATGAGCGTTGCTGTGAACATGAACTTTCCCGATCCACCCGTTACCGTCGCGCTCATCGCAGGGCCGACGGCCAGCGGCAAGTCCGGATTGGCGCTCGCCTTGGCGCAATTGACTCCGGCGACCCTGATCAATGCCGATGCAAGCCAAGTTTACAAGGATTTGCGCGTCCTCTCAGCCCGCCCTTCGGCAGAAGAAGAAGCGCAGGCCCCGCATCGCTTATTCGGCTCTATTGATGGGGCTGATAGTTGTTCCGCGGCGCAATGGGCCACGCAGGCACGCGCCGCCATATTGGACAGTGCAGCACAAGGGCGGCTCCCGGTTCTGGTCGGGGGCACGGGGCTTTATCTGCGCACCTTGTTGAACGGCATTGCCCCTGTGCCAGAAATTGACCCTATCGTTCGCGCCGATGTTCGCGCGATTCCGCTAGTAGACGCCTATCAGGCTTTGACGCGCGAAGATGCAGAAGCGGCCAGCCGCCTATCCCCCAATGACAGCACTCGTATTTGCCGCGCGCTGGAAGTGGTGCGATCCACTGGCCGCCCGATATCCGACTGGTACAGCGACCCTGTGGGAGGAATTGGCGATAAGATCCGCCTACACCCTCTCATTCTGCTGCCGCCGCGGGATTGGCTTTATGCGCGTTGCGATCAACGCTTTGTCCAGATGATGGAGAAGGGTGCGATTGAGGAAGTCGAAGCCCTGCTTCACCGCGACCTAGACCCTGATTTGCCAGTCATGCGAGCCATTGGCGTGCCGGAAATTGCCGCGATGCTGTCTGGCCAGCTTTCCCGCGATGCAGCAATTGAGGAGGGCCAAAGAGCCACCCGCAATTATGCAAAGCGCCAATTTACCTGGTTTCGCAATCAGTCTCCGGCGGAGTGGCCCCGATTAGAGAAATCATTAGATAACGACTTGGCCCATGAATTCGCAATAAAATTACGCGAAGGCGCGTTGACATAATCAATTGTTATCCTTAGGGGGCTCGCTTTGCGTCATTTCTGACGCGGTGCAACAGGGGCGCTGAGGCGCGTAGGAAAGTAGACATGTCTAAGGAAAGGTCAGGAGCCAATATCCTCATCGAAGCGCTGGGCGATCTCGGCGTTGAGGTGATTTTTGGCTATCCGGGCGGGGCGGTTCTCCCCATTTATGATGCCCTGTTTCAGCAGAAGCGGATTCGCCACATTCTTGTGCGCCACGAACAAGCAGCCACCCATGCGGCCGAAGGCTATGCCCGCGCGACGGGGAAGCCCGGCGTTGTACTGGTGACATCTGGCCCCGGCGCGACCAATGCCGTCACGGGCATTACCGACGCCCTGATGGATTCTATCCCGATGGTTGTCATCACCGGGCAGGTCGCAACGCACCTGATCGGCAGTGATGCGTTTCAAGAAGCCGACACGGTTGGCATCACGCGCCATTGCACGAAGCATAATTACCTCGTGAAGTCGCCCGACCGCTTGGGTGACATTATTCATGAGGCCTTTCACATTGCGACAACGGGCCGCCCCGGCCCTGTCGTTGTTGACATTCCAAAGGATGTGCAGGTCGCAACCGCGCCTTATAAAAAGCCGGGCACGATCCAGCACCCAAGCTATCGCCCGCAGGTGAAGGGCGACACCAAGCTGATTGAAGCAGCGGTTGAGATGCTGGCGGCTGCAGAACGGCCCATTCTCTACACCGGTGGCGGCATCATCAATTCAGGCCCCGCGGCCAGCCAAATCCTCCGGGAGCTCGCCCGCATCACGGGTGCGCCTGTCACGTCGACATTAATGGGTCTTGGCGCGTATCCGGCGTCGGGCGATCAATGGCTCGGCATGCTGGGCATGCACGGGACGTATGAGGCCAATTGGACGATGAATCAGGCCGATCTCATCCTCTGCCTTGGCGCGCGCTTTGATGATCGGGTGACGGGCCGTCTGGATGCCTTTGCGCCGCATGCCAAGAAGATCCATGTCGATATTGACCGCAGCTCCATGAACAAGACTGTGCGGGTTGACCTTGGCATTGTCGGCGATGTCGGCCGCGTGATGGAAGATATGGTGAAGCTGTGGAAGGCACGCCAACATCCAAAGCCTGACCTGACCAAATGGTGGGCCCAGATTGATGGATGGCGGGCGAAAAAGTCGCTCTCTTACCCGACATCGACGACCGAGATCATGCCCCAAGCCGCCGTGCGCGCCTTGTGGGAAGCGACCCATTTGAAAAACCCGATCATCACAACCGAAGTGGGTCAGCACCAAATGTGGGCTGCCCAGCATTTCGATTTTGAATCGCCCAATAAATGGCTCACCTCGGGCGGCCTGGGCACGATGGGCTATGGCCTGCCGGCCGCCATCGGCGCGCAATTGGGCAACCCCAATGCGCTGGTCATCGATATTGCGGGGGAAGCCTCTATTCAGATGAATATTCAAGAATTGGCAACGGCGACCCAATATCGCCTG
>CAMAQU010000227.1 GCA_945860425.1 Sphingomonas paucimobilis | reverse complement strand
GCATTGCTCAACCGCATCGGCAAGGCCCGCTTCACCTGCAATGCGCCGTCCTTCACCGCCCGGCATCAGCAGTCCGGCCGCAACAATCCCGGCCCAAGCCTCAACCGCGGCCGTGCCTGCGGGCATACGGCCCACGCTTTGTTCCAAATGCCGCGCCGTCCGACCAAGTGCATTGAGCACCGAGGAGCGATAGACAATGTCCGCGCTGGACAGGATGAGTGGGGCATAGGCTGTCCAGAATAGGATCCGCCGACCCGCGAAATCGCCGCGCCAGGCCTGATCAGATACAACGTCCCCATGCGCTTTCAGCCAAGCCCGCATTAAATATTCAGCCAATGGCGCAGCCGCCAGACGATCATTCAGGGCGCCCAGATCGCGCAGCCAAGCAAAGCTTTGCATATGGGCACTCAAGCCTGGGGACCAGCCCTCACCAGAAAAGCTGCAATCCGCCACCTTCTGGCTTTCCCCATGCCAGCGGATGATGCCATCCAGAATTTCCCGGCCCCGCACCACATCGCCCCGAATAGGGTCATCAGGCACGGTCAGCAGCTTTAGGGGATAGCGCCCGCGCAGCCGCAGACCATGAATGGGTGTTTGCCAAGTCAGGCGATGGAGCCGATCCAAAAGCTGCTGAATAAAGGCAGGGCCCGCTGGTGCCGGCGCACGCACATGATGCTTACCGACGATGATCCTATCAGAATCCGCCGTCGGCGCGTTTCTCATTGCCCGCGCAACCCCGCAATATTGCTGGCATAATGATCTGGCCCGCCTTTGAACGTCGCCGTTCCCGCCACAAGAACATCGGCACCTGCTTCAATGACCCGAGGTGCTGTTGCGGCATCTACCCCGCCATCCACTTGCAGGCGGATATCCAGCCCTGCCTTGTCGATATTCTTCCGGATCGCCTCAATCTTGCGCAGCTGGCTTTCAATAAAGCTCTGGCCGCCAAAACCAGGATTGACGCTCATCACAAGGATCAGGTCGAGATCCTCATACATATAATCCAGCATCTTGGCGGGCGTCGCAGGGTTGAGCGACACACCGGCCTTCTTGCCCAAGGCTTTGATCCGCTGCACCGTGCGGTGAAGATGCGGGCCAGCCTCCTGATGAACCGTAATGATATCCGACCCGGCTTCGGCAAAGGCCTCCAGCATCGGATCCACGGGGGAGATCATCAGGTGAACGTCCATCACCTTTTGCGTGTGCGGACGCAGCGCTTTGACGACCATCGGGCCAATTGTCAGATTGGGCACAAAATGCCCGTCCATCACATCGACATGGATCCAATCTGCCCCGGCCGCATCAATGGTGCGCACCTCTTCTCCAAGCCGCGCAAAATCAGCGGAGAGAATCGATGGCGCAATAAGAATGGGGCGAGTCATAGGCTAAGGCCTTAACCCCCGGCGCATGTCCCCGCAAGGCGGCTCAAGCCCCTGTAAACTGCGCGATAAAAAAGCCGTCGCGCCCTTGTCCGGGCCAGACCCGAACCCATCCTTCGGCACGGGGTTTTACCCCTTGCGGAAGCAGGTCAGGATCCGCTGGAACCAGCTTTAAGCCAAGCTTTTCGGCCTGTTGCGCGATCTGCTCCCCCTCTTCCGGCTCAAGGCTACAGGTCGCATAAATAAGACGGCCGCCGGGCTTTAGCCAAGGGACGACACGCGCCAATAATCGCGCCTGAACCTCAGCCAATTGGGCAATATCGCGCGCACGAATTCTGTGGAGAACATCGGGATGGCGTGCAAAGATTCCCGTCGCGCTGCACGGTGCATCCAAAAGGATGGCATCGACAGGAGACTCCGGCGCCCAAGTCAGCACATCCGCCGTCACCAACGTCGCCGCCAAACCCGTGCGTTGAAGATTTTCAGACAGGCGCGACAGACGCCGTTCATCCCGCTCCACCGCCGTCACCTGCCAACCATTGGCGGCCAGTTGCATCGTCTTCCCCCCGGGGGCGGCGCACAGATCAAGCACATGCCGACCCTCACCAGATCCAAGCAATCGGGCGGGAATAGAGGCCGCAACATTCTGCACCCACCAAGCCCCTTCGGCAAAGCCTGGAAGCTCAATGACGGGCGTATCCCCCCCCACCCGGACATGGCCGGGCGCAAGACTTGTTCCCGTAAGCTGCGCGACCCAATGGTCGGTCTGGCTTGCGTCCTTCAAGGTCAGGTCAAGCGGAGGCGGGCTGGCCAGCGCTTCGGCGGCAGCCCCCGTCATCACAGAACCCCAATGCCGGGCCCAGCGTTCCTCAACCTTGGGGGGCAGAACGGGAATGGCGCGCAATTGCGCTTTGCCACGAAATAGCGTGCCGAGCACCCCATGCACCAGCCGCCTTGGGCCGCCATCCACCAGCGGCAAGGCCGTTGCCACAGCCGCATGTTGGGGCGTGCCCAGCACCAGCACCTGCACCAAGGCGATCCGCAACACCATGCGCGCCTTGGCATCATCGGGCAGCCGTTGCTTGGTCGCCCCGTCGATCAGATCATCAAGGTCTGGAATATGGCGCAGCGTTTCCGACGCGATGGCATGCGCCAAAGCCCGGTCTGCTGGGTTATCTATACCCCGTGTGGCCGCGGCAAGCGCCTGTTCCAGCGCCTGCCCCCGGCGGAGAACGGCATCGAGAAGTTGGAGCGCAGCGCGCCGAGCGGGAAGTCCCTGAACATCAGTCATCCCCTGCCCTAGCGCGGCAGAGCGCGCTTGTCAGCCCAAGGGGTCAAGCGCACTGCGCCGACGCGCCGAGGCGGAGGATGCAATGCTGGCGGCGCCCATGTCCTGCGCCAAATCTTGCAAGGCTTCGATCCGCTTTTCGGTTGCTGGATGGGTCGAGAACATGTCCGACATGCGCGTCGGCACGATGTAAAGCTGGGCCGCCGCGGGCGTCCGTTCAGAAACGGGGTTGGGGATGCTGGCCGCCCCCTTGGAAATCTTTGCCAAGGCAGACGCGAGAGCCATGGGGTTGCCCGATATTTCGGCCCCGGCCCGGTCTGCTCCAAATTCCCGGGTGCGGCTGATCGCCATTTGCACGATCATGGCAGCCAGCGGCGCAACAATCACCGCCAGCAAAGTCGCCAGC
>CAMAQU010000226.1 GCA_945860425.1 Sphingomonas paucimobilis | reverse complement strand
AAATATCGTCAATTGCGGCACCAAGTGATGCGTCAAACTCCCCGTCGCTCATCTGATGGCGCAGATCTTCGAGCAAGGCGCGGCTGAAGCTGGCGATAATGCCGCGGTTCTTAGCCAGCTCAACACAGGCTTCCGGGCGGCTATAGCCGCCGGACAGGGCGACCACGCGCAGGACGCGCGGATGATCAACCAGCGCGTCAAAATGGCCGGGGGTCACGGGCAGGCTCAGCTTGAGCATCACCTTGTCCGAACCCGGCATCGCGTCCAGCCCCTTCATCATTTCATCAAGCAAAATGGCATCGCAGTCGGCGCGTTCTGCGCTCTTAATGTTGATTTCCGGCTCCAGCATCGGGACGAGGCCGCCAGCGAGAACTTGCAAGCCAACTTCAATCTGCTGCGCAACCACGGCTGCAATGCCGGCTTGATTGGCAAGGTTGATCACCGACCGCTCTTTGGTGCCGAACACGCCCAACGATTTAGAGCGCGCAAGCAGGCCATCCAACTCTGGCATCGGCTTCATCAACTGAGCGCCGTTCGCTTCATCCTCAAGACCTTTGTCGATCTTGATGAAGGGAACGACACCCTTGTCCCAAAGTGCGGCAGGAGTGGGCTTTCCATTGACCAGACCGTCCATCGTCTTTTCAAACAGGATCGCGCCGATCACCTTATCGCCCGTGAAGGATGAAGAGGTGATGATCCGGCTGCGCATGTTATGAATCAGCGCGAACATTTCTGCATCATTGGAAAACGCATCTTCCTCTATGCCATAGCCCTTCAACGCCTTGGGGGTTGAACCACCGCTCTGGTCAA
The DNA here is from genome assembly GCA_945860425.1 of Sphingomonas paucimobilis. GTDB lineage: Bacteria > Pseudomonadota > Alphaproteobacteria > Sphingomonadales > Sphingomonadaceae > Aquisediminimonas > Aquisediminimonas paucimobilis_A. The sequence continues at coordinate 2,281 of CAMAQU010000226.1, read as the reverse complement.
GCGCGGCGATAAACCCTTTTCCGCTGGCGATTTTGGTCATCATGTTCGGGTCGGTCATCTTGTCGTCCTCACTCCTGTCTATTCAACTGCATACGAATGCAGCCCCACTCAAACAAAAACCCCAAAGGCTGAGACCCCGGGGCTTTGAAACTCTATTTTGCCTCTAATGCTGCCACGCCGGGAAGCGCGCGGCCTTCCATCCATTCGAGGAAGGCGCCACCCGCCGTTGAGACAAAGCTGAAATCATCCGCGACCCCGGCATGGTTGAGCGCGGCCACAGTATCGCCGCCACCTGCAACCGACACCAAAGACCCCTCTTGCGTCAAGGCCGCTGCCGTGCGGGCAAGTGCGACGGTTGCCTTATCAAATGGCGGGGTTTCAAAAGCACCCATTGGGCCATTCCAGACCAATGTCCGGCAGGTTTTGAGAACATCGGCCAGCGCCTCAACGGCGGCGGGGCCAACATCTAGGATCATCTCATCGGCGGCGACCTCATGCACATTGCAGGTGCGCAGCGACGCTGGATTGGCCGCAAACTCTTTCGCGACAACAACATCATAGGGCAGATGGACGGTGCATCCGGCGGCGTCTGCGGCCTCCAAAATAGCATCTGCCGTATCGGTCAGGTCATGCTCACATAAGGATTTGCCGACATCCACCCCGCGAGCGGCGAGGAAGGTATTGGCCATGCCACCACCAATGATCAGATGATCGACGCGCGAGACAAGATGCTTGAGTACATCAAGCTTGGTCGACACCTTCGCGCCACCAACGACAGCCGCCACTGGCTTTTCGGGTGCGCCCAACGCCTTTTCAAGCGCAAGAAGCTCTGCCTCCATAGATCGACCCGCATAAGCGGGAAGAACATGGGCCAAACCTTCGGTCGAGGCATGGGCACGGTGAGCCGCCGAAAAGGCATCATTCACATAGGCATCGCCCAATGCCGCCATCGCAGCAACAAGTTCCGCCGCGTTTTTTTCCTCACCCGCATGAAAACGCGTATTTTCAAGAAAGGCGATTGTCCCGGCCGGAAAAGTCGCAATGCGCGCCGCAGCGGCATCGCCCATGCAATCATCAACAAATTCAACGGGTCGACCAAGCACGGCCGACAGAGCGGGCACAACCTGCTGCAGAGACATGTCGTCGCGCCGTTCCCCTTTGGGTCGGCCAAAATGGGCGAGGACAAGAACCTTTGCCCCCCGATCCGCGAGTTCAAGCAAGGTGGGCGCGGCCGCACGCAGACGCATATCGTCCGAGACTTGGCCGTCTGCCATAGGGACGTTCAGATCCTCACGAACCAGAACGCGCGTCCCCGTGACATCGCCCATATCATCCAGTGTCTTAAACCGGCCCATAAATTGCTCCCTGCCCGGTTCAGATCAGCTTTGCCATGACGCCTGCTGTATCGAGCATGCGGTTGGAAAAGCCCCATTCATTGTCATACCAGCTCAGCACCCGCACCAGCTTGCCATCGATGACGGCGGTTTCGAGGCTGTCGATGGTCGAGCTGTTCGGGCAGTGGTTATAATCGATGGAGACCAAAGGCTCATCCGAATAACCAAGAACGCCCTTCATCGGGCCTTCGGCGGCCGCCTTCAACAACGCGTTGACTTCCTCAACGCTCGTGTCGCGCTTGGGCTGGAAGGTCAGGTCAACAACTGAAACATTCGGCGTCGGCACGCGAATGGCCGAACCATCCAGCTTGCCCTTCAGCTCTGGAAGCACTTCACCGACGGCGCGGGCAGCGCCCGTGGTCGTCGGGATCATCGACATGCCGGCGGCCCGCGCACGGCGCATGTCGGAATGGATCTGATCCAGGATCTTTTGGTCGTTGGTATAGGCGTGGATCGTTGTCATCAGGCCGCGCTCAATGCCAATGGCGTCGTTCAACACCTTGGCGAAAGGCGCGAGGCAATTGGTAGTGCAAGAGGCGTTGGACACGACCTTATGGTCCCCGGTCAGCTTGTCATGGTTCACTCCATAAACGACAGTGAGGTCAGCACCCTTGGCCGGGGCCGAAATCAGGACGCGCTTGGCGCCCGCCGTCAGATGCTTGGATGCGCTTTCCTTGTCGGCAAAGAAACCCGTGCATTCAAGGGCAATATCCACGTCTTGTGCTGCATGTGGCAGGTTCGCCGGATCTCGCTCTGCCGTGACAGCAATGCGCTTGCCATTGATGATCAGGTCATTGCCATCAACCTCAACCGTTCCATGAAATGCGCCATGGACAGAGTCACGCTTGAACAAAAAGGCGTTGGACTTGGCATCCGCCAGATCGTTG
>CAMAQU010000225.1 GCA_945860425.1 Sphingomonas paucimobilis | reverse complement strand
CTTTATCGCGTTCTGATTGGGGGGATCGTTCGGAATGGACGATGCCCTTGCCCGCCGTCATCAGATTAACGGCGCCTGGGTGGATGGTGGCAAAGCTGCCCAGCGAATCGCGATGCTCAATCGCGCCTTCGAACAAATAGGTGACGGTCGACAGGCCAATATGCGGGTGCGGCCGCACATCCATGCCCTGCCCAATCTCCAAATTGCCCGGGCCAAATTGATCCACAAAGCAAAATGGCCCGACCATCGTTAGGCCGCGCGCGGGCAGCACCCGTCGCACCTGAAAAGCCCCCAAATCATGGGTGACGGGAAGCAAAGTGCCTTCAACCGGATGCGTCATCTTTGGCTCTCCTTAATAGGCGGATGGTCTATTCCCCCGGCGCACGGGCGCGGATGGCAAGGGCGTGGATGCGTTGACCGGGCAAGTCGCCCAGCGCACGGTTGACCATGCGTTGCCGTTCCAGTCGGCTCACACCGGCAAAGGCTTGGGCTTCGATCTCGACGGAAAAATGGCTCTCACCCGTGCCATCATCTCCCAAATGGCCGTGATGTTTGGCGCTGTCGTTTGTCACGATCAGCTGGGTTGGGGAAAAGGTGGCGATCAGTCGATCGCGCAGTTCGGATTCGATAGAATTTTGGGTCATGACTTTTCTTCTAGCAAGACTATCGCCATGTGGAAGCCATGCTTGTGACGATCATTAAGGGGCAGTCGGACGACAAGATCACCATCTGCCGGGCAGATGGCACGACGGCGGCTGCCCAATTCCCCAAAAAAGGCCCTGTCCCACATGATGCGGTGCATCTGATTGTTGAGGAGGTGCTTGGCCTTGCCCGTGGCGTTTGGGGCATGATTGCGGCGGGACATGATCCAGAGGACATGCGTGATGACTGGGCCAGTGCCGGGATTGGCCATCAGCTTGAGCACCGCTGGGCGCTCGCATGACGGATCACCAACGGCCTCTGCGCGATCGATTCCATGGGCGGATCGGGGATCATCGCCAGTCATGCAATCGGCGCGGCTGCCCAGAGGCGGGAGAGTTTCGGGCGCCCGACCCTTCGGGCCGCAGCCCGGGCGGAGACGGGCCGGGCGATTGGCAATGGCTCTGCCTTGACCATGTGCGAGAATTTAATGCCGGCTATAATTATTTTGCCGGGATGAGCCGCGAAGAAATTGAAGAAGCGCAAATGCCGCTGGCCGGATGGGCTCAGGAAAGCCGGGCCTTTCGCGCAACAGCAGGTGTCGACACACCTCCGCGCTGGGCCGATTTTCACGATCCGTTGGAGGCTATTTCCGGTCGTTTTCGCAAACGCGCCGAAGCCGCCATGCCCCGCGCCCGTGCCGATGGGCGGCCTCTATCGGCTGAAGATCGTCAGGCGCTGGACGTGCTCGGCCTCGATATGGATGCGGATCGAAAGGCGCTGCGCGCCCGCTATTCAGAGCTTGTCCGCACCTATCACCCGGATCGCAATGGCGGGGATCGCCGCCATGAAAAGCGCCTGCAAAAAGTCGTTGAAGCCTATCAGCATTTGCGCCATGCGCCTGGCTTTCTTTAAGAGTATGTCTATGGTGAGACGTCGTTACTATTTTCCTGCACTCACAGCCTTTTTCATGGGCACATTGGCGCCAGCCTATGGGCAGGACGTTATCATTGTGACCGCACCCGGCGGTTCGGCAGGTATGGATGATGCCCGGCTACTGACGACGCAGGATATTGAGGCTGTTTCCGGACCAGATGTGTTGCGGGCCTTGTCCACACAGGTAGCGGGGGTCTCTTTGTCTGAGGCGCAGGGAAACGCCTATCAGCCCAGCCTCGTCTATCGCGGCTTTTCCGCGTCGGCGCTTCAAGGCAGTGCGCAGGGGCTTGCCGTCTATCTGGATGGTGGGCGGTTTAATCTTCCCTTTGGCGACACGGTCAATTTTGATCTCTTGCCCGATAGCGCGATTGACAGCGTTTCTCTGCGCGACAGCAACCCCATTTATGGCCTGAATGCCTTGGGCGGGGCCGTGGTGGTCGCCACGCATAATGGCAAGAGCGCCCCCGGCCTGTCGGCAGGGATTGGGCGGGGCGATCATGGACGGACAAAGGCGGATGTTGCGTATGGTTCGGCCAAGGATGGGCGCAGCCTCTTTGTTGCCGGGCAGGTGCAGCGTGATGGGGGCTGGCGCGATTATTCGCCCTCGCGGCTCTATCATGGCTTTGCAGATTTGGGTTGGGATGGTGCGCGGGCGGGCGTTCATATCAAGCTTCTGGCGGCCGATACCGATCTGACTGGCAATGGCGCTGCCCCCGTAGAGCTGCTGGCCGCAGACCGGGCGGCGGTCTTCACCCATCCAGACAGAACGCAGAACCGGCTCTTGCGCGGGTCTTTTCACCCTTGGGTTGCGGTGGGCGCGGCAAGCCGGATTGAGGCCAGCCTTTATGCCCAGACGCTGCGCCAGCGCACGGCCAATGGCGATCTGGCCGATATTGCGCCTTGCGCGACGGACAGCCGAATCCTGTGTTTAGAGTCTTTGGATGATGAAACATCCCCATTGGTTGGGCTGACGGGAGCCATCCTCCCGGTGCAAGCCGGCGTGGAGGACTATGGCGTCTTCAACCGTAGCCGCACCAGCAGCGATGGCGGTGGACTGGTTCTTCAATTTGTGACGCAGGCAGAGCTATTTCAAATCGGCCATGCGCTCACCTTGGGCGTGAGCCATGATCGCGCCAGCAGCCGCTTTTCGGCGGAGACAGAATTGGGCGCATTGGAAGAGGATCGGGCGGTGACGGGCCTTGGCCCCATTTTGCGCCAGCCCGATGGGGCAATCGCGCCTGTCGGCGTGGATGTTCAAAGTCGCGCAACAGGACTTTTTCTGTGGGATGAGGTGGCCTTGTCCTCACGGCTGACGGCGGAAATTGGCCTCCGCTGGAACCAGGTCGCGATCGATATGGACGATCAGATCGGCACCTTGCTGGATGGCACGCACCGCTTTCGGCGGCTCAACCCGGGCCTTGAATTTGATTATCGGTTGGCCAAGGGGGCGTCGCTGCGCTTTGGCTATGCCGAGACGAGCCGGGCACCCACCCCCGCTGAACTCTCCTGCGCCGATGA
>CAMAQU010000224.1 GCA_945860425.1 Sphingomonas paucimobilis | reverse complement strand
GTCGCGGTGTTTAAGGCCCCGCCGGAAGCCCGCGTCGATTACATCAAACGCGTCATCGGCTTGCCCTCGGATCGCATCCAAATGCGCAATGGGCAAATTTTTTTGAACGGGCGCGCCGTTCCTAAAGTGCGCGTGGCCGATATGGTTTTGCCCGTCTCCCCCAACAGCCGATGCTTTGCAGCTGAATTTGAACGGCAAGACCCAAAGGGCACACGCAGCTGCCACTACCCGCGTTATCAAGAAACACTGCCCAATGGCCGCAGCTATTATGTGCTCGACCTCATGGATGGTCCCGCTGACTGGACGCAGGTTTACACAGTTCCGCCGGGCCATGTGTTCATGATGGGCGATAATCGCGACAATAGCCTCGACAGTCGCTTTCCGGCAGAACCGGGTGGCGGCATCGGCTATGTCCCACAGGTCAATCTTGTCGGTCGGGCCGAAGTCACCTTTTTCTCGACCGATGGGTCGGCCAATTGGTTTCTCCCCTGGACTTGGATCACAGCGGCCAGATGGTCCCGGCTTGGGGACGGGTTCTGATGGCCTTGTCGAGCTGGATTAAAGAGGTTTTTGGCGTCACCCCAAAGGATGAAGCGCTTTATGCGCGCGCCCTGACGCATGGCAGCCATGGCAGTGAAACCTATGAACGGCTCGAATTTTTAGGCGATCGGGTGCTGGGCCTTGTCGTTGCAGATTGGATTTACGCCCGCTTTCCAAAGGATGACGAAGGCAAATTGTCCCATCGCTTTAACAATCTCGTTTCAGGCGAGGCTTGCGCCGAGATTGGCCGCACTATTGGCGTTTCATCCCGCTTGCGCCTTGGCAAACAAGCGCGCGATGATGGCGCGCATGATAGCGACAATGTGTTGGGCGATGTTGTCGAAGCTTTGATCGGTGCTGTTTTTCTAGAGCATGGCCTTGATGCAGCCCGCAGCTTTATCCAGAGCCATTGGGAAGTGCTTATGGATGTGCAACGCTCCCCGCGTCGCCACCCAAAATCTGAATTGCAGGAATGGGCCGCCGCGAATAACCGCCGTCCGCCCGTTTATGATATTGTGGAACGCTCTGGCCCGCATCATGCGCCCAAATTCTCCGTGAAAGTTTCACTGGGCACGGCGGGTGAAGCGACAGCTCAGGGCAAATCAAAGCAGGAAGCGGAAACGCTTGCAGCGTCCGTACTTCTTGAAAGGCTTACTCAAAAATGACGCAAAAATGTGGGCTTGTCGCCGTTGTGGGCGCGCCCAATGCGGGCAAATCAACGCTTGTAAATGCGCTCGTCGGCCAGAAAGTCGCGATTGTTAGTCCCAAGGCTCAGACCACGCGTACGCGCCTGATGGGGATTGCACTGCACGGCGATACACAAATGATGCTGGTCGATACGCCGGGTGTTTTTGAACCGCACCGCCGCCTTGACCGCGCCATGGTTCAGGCGGCTTGGGGTGGCGCACAGGATGCCGATGTTATCCTTCTGGTCATTGATTCCAAAGCAGGCCTTGGCCCCAAGGTGGAACGGATTGTCGAAGGGCTGAAGAACCGACCAGAGCCCAAGATGCTGATTTTGAACAAGGTCGATATTGCCGCCAAGGACAAGCTCCTCATACACGCCGATCGACTGACCAAAGTGCTCGACTTTACCGAAGTCCTCATGGTCAGCGCAGAGACGGGAGATGGTCTGGCGCATCTCAAAGACGTGATTGCCAGCCATTTGCCCGAAGGACCTTGGCACTTCCCGGCAGATCAGGTCAGCGACGCGACCGACCGAGTGAGCACATCCGAAATCACGCGGGAGCAGCTCTATCTCCAGCTTCATGCCGAACTCCCCTATGCCACCGCCATTGAGACGGAAAAATATCAGGAGCGCGAAGACGGATCCGTCGAAATCCATCAACAAATTAAGGTGGAGCGCCCGAGCCAGAGGGCCATCATTCTTGGCAAGGGTGGCTCGCGTCTCAAGGAAATTGGGTCGGCCGCACGCGCCGAAATCTCAAAATTTCTAGGCTGCCGCGTGCACCTCTATCTGCATGTGAAGGTCCATCCCAAATGGGACGAGGACCGTGGGCTATATCGCGACATTGGGCTGGATTGGGTTGAGTAACGCTGACCTTTAGCCGGTCAGATGGGTGACGAGGATCCGGAATCCGATGAGGATGAGGACAAGACCACCCGCGATTTCTGCCTTCGTGCCAAAAGACAAGCCAAGCCGCGCGCCAAAGGCGGCCCCGGCCCCGCTGAGCAAGGCTGTAATAGCTGCAATAGAGAGGCAGCTTAGCCAAATAGGGGCTGCAAGAGCAGGCAGCGTTAATCCGGCAGCAGCGGCATCAATACTGGTTGCAAGGGCGGCAACGATTAATCCTGCCATAGAGCGCGTTTCGAACGCGGCTTCTTCTTCAGACCCATCAAGTCCCGCCCGCACCATCTGCACGCCCAAAAAGCCGAGCAGGCCAAAGGCAATCCAATGATCAAAGCGGGTGAACCAATCCCCCGCGATTACGCTCAGACCATAGCCCAAGATCGGCATAACGCCCTGCGCAACGCCAAAAGCCATAGCAAGCCGCAGGGCGGGCGGCGGTGCACTGCGCGCCGCAACACCCGCCGCAATGGCAACCGCAGAGGCATCGGCGGCCAGACCGAAGGAGAGGAGAAAAACATCAATCATCCGAGGAGCCTCTCTATCCAAGCAGGAACAAGTTCTGTTGCGCGGCCCAGACGCGTTTCATGAAACATGATGCTCCCCTGAGACGGGTCCAGGTTCAGCTCCAAAGTATGAGCGCCATAATGCCGGGCTGTCCGAACATAGCCTGCGGCGGGATAAACCGCGCCAGATGTGCCAATCGACACGAATAAGTCGCATTGCCGCAGCGCCGCCTCAATTTCATCCATGCGATAGGGCATTTCGCCAAACCAGACGATATCTGGGCGAAGCTCTGGCTCCCCACAGGATGGACAGGGCGGCCGATGTTTCAGAGCATCGCGCCAGGTCGTGCGCTCGTCACAGGCCATGCACCAGGTGGATAAATGCTCCCCATGCATATGGATCAAGCGCGTGGCCCCTGCCCGTTCATGCAGGTCATCGACATTTTGCGTTATGATGAGGAG
>CAMAQU010000223.1 GCA_945860425.1 Sphingomonas paucimobilis | reverse complement strand
GGCGTCGTGATGGTCAGGCGATCATCCCCCTGCACCAAGATACCTGCATTGGCCTCTGGCCGGGCATCTGGCGTGAGGGTGAGCAAGAAGGGCGGTGGCGCTGAAGATAGGCCGAGGCTGCACCCAGACAAAGCGAGTGCGGTTGCGCTCATCAGAAATAGCTTGCGGATCATTTGCCGTCCTTTCCGCCCTTATAGTCGGGCAATTTGGAACCGCTGATCAGCGCCCCTGCCCCTTGCTGGTCAATCTTGCTCGCCACCGAATTCAAGGATTCCGACATGGCGCGCAGATCGCGCACCAGTTGGCCAATTTCCGGCAACGTCTGAGTTGAGAAGGTTCGGATGCCCGGCTTTGCTTCGGCCAAGGCCTCATCAAGCGCTGCCATGCTGCGTTCGGCCGACCGCACCGTTCGGCGCAAATCCTGAACCAGCGGGCGGCCATCTTCATTCAACATCGCATTGGTTGTGCCCGCAATTTCACCAATTTGCTTGGCTGCAATTCCCGCCTCGCGGATGGTGGTTCGGGCTTCGCTGATGCTGGCCTCCAGCTCTGGCCCGCTGCGCGCCAGATGGCCCGACACCTTGTCGATATTGGCAAGAATGTTGCCAATCGACGTCTGGTTTCGATCCGACATCAATTCCGTCAGCCGCTCGGTCAGGGTCGAAAGTCGCTCAACCAATTGCGGGGCATTGTTGAGCAACGCGCCCAGGCCCGCGCTTTTCGTCGGGATGGTCGGGACGCCAGCCGGGCCGGGTTCCGTGATAGGAGGCGCGCCCTTGACCGCACCTGTCAGCTGAATCTGGGAAACGCCCGTAAAGCCCACGCCCTGAATAGAGGCCGATGTACCGACAAGCATGGGCAAGTCTTCATCCACAGCAATGCGAACACGGACAAATTCTGGGTTGGGCCGCCAAAGTTCAATATGTCGAACCTGCCCAGATGGCACGCCCGCAAAGGTCACGCTGGACCCCTTGGCCAGACCTTCGACCGACTGGCGGAAGAAGATATCATATTCCTTGCTATTACCGCCCGAAATGCCCGCAATCCAAACCGCAAAGGCAAGCACGGCCGCCAGCAGCGCCAAGACGACACTGCCGACCAGAAGATGGTTTGAACGCGTTTCCATTTTTCCGTCATGCCTCCTTAGCGGGGTGTCGATCAACCGCCGCCATCGCAGCGCGGCCCCGCGGGCCGTTAAAATATTGCTGGATCCACGGATGATCCGATACGAGAAGTTCGGGCAGAGTGCCAATGGCAATGACTTTATGATCCGCCAGCACCGCCACCCGATCACACGTCGCATAAAGCGTATCGAGATCATGCGTGATCAAAAACACCGTCAAACCCAGCGCGCGAGACAGGCTGCGCACCAAGCTATCAAAGGCGGCGGCCGAAATCGGATCCAGTCCGGCGGTCGGCTCATCGAGGAACAGCAATTGCGGATCGAGCGCCAAGGCGCGCGCCAGGCCTGCGCGCTTTTTCATCCCGCCCGACAGCTCGGCGGGATATTTCGGCCCTGCATTGGCGGGCAGGCCGGCCATCAAAACCTTATAGGCCGCAATTTCATCCATCAGCTTTTGCCCCAAATCGGGGTAAAATTCCCGCAGCGGCACTTGCACATTTTCAGCAACGGTCAGGGTGGAAAACAGAGCGCCGCCCTGAAACATCACGCCCCAGCGCCGCCGCAAATCCAATTCTGTCTCCGGATCGGCACCTATCATCGGCTCGCCAAATATCTCAATCGACCCAGCCTGAGGTTGCTGCAGGCCAATGATGGTGCGCATCAAAACCGACTTGCCCGTGCCCGAACCACCGACCACGCCCAATATCTCGCCATTGCGCACATCGAGATCCAGATTGTCATGGACAAGCTGATCCCCAAAGCTGTTGGTGATGCCGCGCACGCGAATGGCGATGGGATTCTCCAGATCCATCAGATCCACCCAATCTGCGTGAAGAAGACCGCGAAAAAGGCATCGAGCACAATCACCAGAAAGATCGCCTGCACTACAGCCGATGTGGTTCTCAAGCCCACTTCTTCTGCATTGCCGGACACCTGCATCCCTTGAAAACAACCCGTCATCGCAATGATTGCGCCAAAGACGGGGGCTTTGAGCAAGCCGACCCATAAATCGGTCAGCGGAATGACTTCTTGCAACCGCTGAACAAAGGTGATGGGCGGAATTTCAAGCGATACCCAGCAAAACAGGCCGCCGCCAAGGATGGCGACGAGTGCGGCATAAAAGCCCAGCAGGGGCATAAGGACAATCGCCGCCAACATGCGCGGAATGACCAGCGCCTCAATGGGCGACACGCCAATCGTGCGCATGGCGTCAATTTCTTCCGTCAGCTTCATCGTGCCGATTTGCGCGGCAAAGGCAGAACCTGATCGCCCGGCGACCATGATCGCCGTCATCAACACGCCCAGCTCTCGCGTCGTGATTCGCCCGATCAAATTGACGGTGAGCACTTCGGCCCCAAATTGCTCCAGCTGCACCGCACCCTGTTGGGCAATGACGATGCCGATGAGAAAGCTCATCAACCCGATAATGCCCAAGGCCTTGACGCCGACCAGTTCAAATCGATGCACAACGGCATTCATGCGCAAGCGGCGCGGATTGCGGATCAGCGCCCAGCTTGCGATCAAAATCTCGCCGAAAAAGCTGATCAGGCCGATCAGCGTTTTGAACGAAAGGAGCGTTGCTTCGCCAATTTCTCCAATCACCCGAACCACGGGGTTGGGCGGTTCTGGCCGAACGCGCACCTCAGTTTCAGCGGTGCGGACCAGATCCATCAGCCGCTGGGCATCTGCGCTGGCCCCTGTGAGTCGCGCACCCGTTCGTTCTGCCAGTTGCTGGACAATCCACGCGCCAACCGTGTCGATGCGGTCAATGCCCGACAGGTCGATTTCAGCTGGGGTGGCTGATAGCCCTTCTAGCCGACGCGGAAAATCGCCCAGATCGGCAAGCGTCAGGCGGCCCGACAGGCGCACAGTTAGGTCGTGTGCGCCCGAATCTTCTACAAAGTCTGCCCTGCCCGTCATCGTGCGACACAGTGGTGCAAAAAGGGTGGATCGGCAAGCTGGATTGCCCTTTGAAGACGGACAGTTAACGGCCTATGGGGGCGTCATGCATCAGCTTTCGATCTTTGATATGGATAAGACCATCA
>CAMAQU010000222.1 GCA_945860425.1 Sphingomonas paucimobilis | reverse complement strand
TCTCATCTCTGCCGCCGCAATTGCTGTCCGTTGCCAGCCTGATTCAAGAAGGCAAAATGTATAAGGCCGAACAATTATGTCGGCATTTCCTGCAAACGCAGGGCCATCATGTAGAGGGTATGCGTTTTCTGGCGCAAATTGGGATGACTTTTAACGTGCATGACGAGGCAGAGTTCCTGCTGGAATCTGCGGTTGTGCTCGATCCGGACAATGTTGGCGCGCATTTCGATTATGTCGGAACCCTCCAGAAACGCCAAAAATTTGCCGAAGCCCTAGAACAAGCCCGGTTGCTGCGCGAGAAAGAGCCAGAAAACCCGCAATTGGACATGCTCTATGCCAATCAGAATCTGGCGGTGGGCAATTTTGATGAGGCGCTTCGTATCTATCGGCAGCGCGCCGAAGAAATGCCAAATAATCCGGGCGTTCATTTAACCTTGGGTCATGCGCTCAAAACGACCGGGCTGCAGAAAGACGCGATTGAGGCCTATACGCAGGCCTATCGCATCAAGCCCGATTTTGGCGATGCCTATTGGAGCCTTGCCAACCTCAAAACCTATCGATTTGATCCCGAACAGATTGCATCGATGCGCGAGCGTGAGGCCGCGCCACAAACGCAACTTGCGGATCGCTATCACCTCTGTTTCGCATTGGGCAAAGCGTTGGAGGACAGCGGACAATATGAAGACGCCTTCACCTATTATGAGCGTGGAAACCGTCTGAAACGTGAAGAAGTCGGCTATGACTGGCGACGGATCACAGCCGAGATTGACCGCCAAATTGCACATTGTTCGCCAGCGCTTTTCGCGGATAAGGCAGGTGCTGGGCATCGTGCCGCAGACCCGATCTTCATTCTCGGGCTGCCGCGCGCAGGCTCCACGCTGCTGGAGCAAATTTTGGCGTCGCACAGTCAGGTTGAGGGCACGATGGAATTGCCCAATATTCTTGCGCTCGCGCATAAATTGGGCGGCCGTCGGCGGATTGATGAGGAGCCGGAATATCCTGCCAATCTTGCCGAATTGTCGCATGAGGAACTGGCCGAATTCGGCGAAGCCTATATCCGCGACACGATGATACACCGAAAATTGGGCACGCCCTATTTCATCGATAAAATGCCGAATAACTTCCGGCATATTGGCCTCATCCATATGATCCTGCCCAATGCAAAGATCATTGATGCGCGCCGCAGCGCGATGGGATGCTGTTTTTCGGGCTTTAAGCAGCTGTTCGCTGAGGGCCAAGAATTCACATATGGGCTTGAAGAAGTCGGCCATTATTATCGCGATTATGTGGCGTTAATGGATCATTGGGACAGGGTTCTGCCCGGCAAGATCTTGCGGGTTCAGTATGAAGATGTTGTCAATGATCTGGAAGCGCAGGTGCGTCGTCTGCTCGACTTTTGTGGTTTGGATTTTGAAGAAGGGTGCATCAATTTCCACCAGACCGAGCGCGCCGTGCGCACGGCCAGCTCGGAACAAGTGCGCCAGCCCATTTTCAAAAGCGGTGTGGATCAGTGGGAGAATTTTTCACCCTATCTCGATCCCCTGCGTGCTATTCTCGGGCCAGAATTGGCTCAATAACAATAAGGGGGATGAAACATGGCGAGTAAAGCACCAGTCAACGCTGACGATGTAGCGACGCTCGGGCAGCGCTGGTATGTCCTGTTCATCATGATGTTGGTCTATACGATCAGCATCGCCGATCGTTATGTTCTCTCAACTCTATTGGGTCCGATTAGTAAGGAATTGAACCTGAGCGATTCAGGTGCGGCCTCGCTCGGTATTCCGCTGGCCCTTTTTTACGTGATCATGGGCATTCCGCTCTCTTGGTTGTGTGACCGTACCAATCGGCGCAATTTGTTGGCGGCATCTGTTGCGGCTTGGTCTCTGATGACGGCGCTGACGGGCTATACGCGCGGCTATTTTGATCTTCTGCTCGCCCGTATTGGCGTCGGTGTGGGGGAGGCCGGGGGAACGCCCGCCTGTAATTCCATTGTCGCTGATTACTTCCCAGCAGATCGCCGTTCTATGGCGATGACGGTCTTTGCGCTTGGTGCGCCAATTGGGGCATGGCTGGGTTCTGATATTGCGGGCCTTGTGTCGACCCAGCATGGCTGGCGCGCGGCATTTCTGGTGCTTGGCATTCCCGGTATTATTTTGGCCTTGATCATCATGGTGACGATTAAGGAGCCTGTGCGGGGCCGTCTGGATGCTGTATCCGAGGATAAAGCGCCGACCGTTATGGAAACATTACGCTTCCTCTGGTCCCAGAAATCCGCCGTGCACGCGATGATGGGGGCGGGTCTCTCTGCCTTTTGGGGCTGGGGTCTCATGTGGTTTACGCCGCTCTTCATCCAGCGGACTTATGGCATGGATGAAGGCGCAGCAGGCGGCCTATTGGGCCAGATTTATCTGGTCGGCGGCATTGGGGCATCGCTGGTGACGGCCTATGTCGTGGCCCGTCCGAGCTTTACCGATCCGCGTAAAATTTCCCAATTGCTTGCCGTGGTGACGGCACTTGGAACTGTGCCGTCCTTCCTGGCCTATTACACCTATGATTTGGGTGTGGCGAAGCTGATGTGGTGGCTCTTCATTCCGACCATCTATTTTTACATTGGACCGGCCATGGCGCTGTGCCAAAATCTGGCCGCGCCAAAGATGCGGGCCATGTCCATCGCGATTTCGCTGTTGATTGCCAATCTTCTTAACCTGATTGTTGCGCCAGCGATTGTTGGTGGGTTGAGCGACTATTTCGCCGGGTCGCAGCCTGCGGGCGCTGAATCCCTGCGGCTTGCGCAGCTTATCCTTGCGCCGACAGGTTTTTGGGCAGCGTGGCATTATTGGCGCGCGGCCAAATACATCATCAATGATCAGAAAAGGGCGGTTGGCTATGTTTGAGGCACCCCTCAAATCCTTCATAAACGGCCAGTGGGTTCTCCCACTGTCCTCTCAGCAGACGCAGGACGCCATCAACCCGGCCACAGAAGAAGTTTGTGCAACAATCGCCCTGTGCGGGCCGGATGATGCCGACCGCGCTGTCGCGGCCGCGCGCGCGGCCTTTGACGGCTATTCCGCGATGCCGCTGGAGGCGCGCATTGCGCTGACGGAAAAACTGATTGCGATCTTTGAGCGCCGCTATGATGAAATGGTGCGGGCGATTTCGACAGAAATGGGCGCACCCTATGATTTGTC
>CAMAQU010000221.1 GCA_945860425.1 Sphingomonas paucimobilis | reverse complement strand
GCGCATCGCGGCCCCCGATGAATTAAACGTGATGGTCTGCCCTTGCGTCACCGTCAGCGCGTCTTCCGTAAATGCTGCCCAACTGACCATTGGCGCGCCCGCGCTCCGCCGACAGTCGCTGCAGTGGCAGAGCGCCACATGCTGGGGTTCGCCGTCCACATCATACCGGATTGCGCCGCAATGGCAGCCGCCAGATCGTCCCATCACACTCTCCTTGGCATCCTAATACCAAGAGCATAAATGGCGCGGTTTTCCCTTACAAGACGTACTTGCTCAGGTCGACATTTTTGGCAACATCGGCAAGCTGTGCATTCACATAGGCCGCATCAATGGTCACCGTTGCGCCGGGCGTTTCTTCTGCGTTGAAGCTGATATCCTCCAGCAGTTTTTCCAATACGGTGGACAGGCGGCGTGCGCCGATATTCTCAACCGATTGGTTCACTTCGGCCGCAATCCGGGCGATGGCGCGGATGCCGTCTTCGGTGAAATCCACCGTCACTTTTTCGGTCGCCAGCAAAGCGGAATATTGGGTCGTCAGGCTGGCGCGGGTGTCCGACAGGATCTGCACAAAATCAGCTTCGCTCAGGGCCTGCAACTCAACACGGATCGGCAGCCGCCCTTGAAGTTCGGGCAAGAGGTCGCTTGGCTTTGCAACGTGAAAGGCGCCACTGGCGATGAAGAGAATATGATCCGTCTTCATTGGCCCATATTTGGTGGCAACGGTCGTGCCCTCGATCAGCGGTAACAGATCGCGCTGCACGCCTTCCCGGCTGACAGAGCCGCCGCGCACGTCGGACACGGCGATTTTATCAATTTCATCCAGAAAGACGATGCCATTGGCCTCTGCATCTGCCAGTGCGACACGCGCCACATCATCCTGATCTAGGCGCGCATCAGATTCTTCCTCAATCAATTTTGCCCATGCGGCTGGCACAGACATTTTGCGGCGCTTTTTGGCAGCCCCACCAAAGGCTTTGCCCATCATATCGCTCAAATTGATCATGCCGACATTGGGTGCGCCCGGAATTTCAAAGGGCATGTTGGGCGCGTTTTCGACCTCGATTTCAATCTCGGTCGTTTCCAGATGGCCGTCCTGAAATCGCAGACGAAAGGCATCGCGGGTCGCAGTCGAACTGTCCTTGCCGGTCAGGGCATCGAGCAGGCGGTTCATGGCGGCTTCTTCAGCCTTGTCGCGGACGGCGGCTCTCCGGCGTTCCTTTTCCAGACGGATCGCTTCTTCCACCAGATCGCGGGCAATTTGTTCGACGTCGCGACCGACATAGCCGACCTCGGTAAACTTGGTCGCCTCCACCTTTACAAAGGGCGCATCAGCAAGCTTGGCCAGACGACGGCTGATTTCGGTTTTGCCGCACCCGGTCGGGCCAATCATGAGGATGTTCTTGGGCGTCACCTCTTCGCGCAATTCGGCCGATAATTGTTGCCGACGCCAGCGGTTGCGCAGGGCGACAGCAACAGCGCGCTTGGCCGCTGTTTGGCCAATGATATGCGCATCAAGGGCCGCAACAATCGCTTTTGGGGTAAGGGTCGTGTTCATGGGTCTTCTTCATTTCACCCCTCCCGCTTGCGGGAGGGGAAGGGGGTGGGCAGGGGCGGCAAACTTGGTGTTGGCCCACCCCTGACCCCTCCCGCAGGCGGGAGGGGAACTAGACGGCGCTGTCGAGCGCTTCGACAGTCAACTGGTCGTTGGTGTAGACGCAAATTTCGGCCGCAATCGCCATCGCCTTGCGGGCAAGTTTTTCGGCATCGGGTTCATAATCCATCAGCGCGCGGGCGGCGGCCAACGCGAAATTCCCGCCTGATCCGATCGCCGCAATCCCATCCACCGGTTCCAGAACATCGCCATTGCCCGTCAGGATTAAGGTTACGTCCTTATCGGCGACGATCATCATGGCTTCCAAATTGCGAAGGAATTTATCGGTGCGCCAATCCTTGGCCAGCTCAACCGCCGCGCGCAAAAGCTGTCCGTGATAATGCTCCAGCTTTTTTTCCAGCCGGTCGAACAGAGTGAAGGCATCAGCGGTCGCACCAGCAAAGCCTGCAATGACATCTCCGTTACCCAAAGGTCGAACTTTGCGGGCATTGGGCTTCATCACGGTTTGACCCATGGAGACTTGACCGTCGCCCGCGATGATCACTTTTCCGCCCTTGCGCACGGAAACGATGGTCGTGCCATGCCATTTAACTGTCTCGCTCATGACGTCGATATGGGGCGCGCTGCCAGGTAATTTCAAGGGCTTCTGTAAGGTAGGTTTGTGCGCGACAAGTTTGATCGCGCGTAATATTCTTCTTCACACACGCAAATTCTCCGCTAGTCTCTGGCGCTTATGCGGCCGGTCAACCGGCCCGATCATCTTCAAAAGGGGAGCTTCGCCAACATGGCATCCGCACATCCCGTCAATGGATTTGACGATAAGACGTTATTTGGCCATCCGCGCGGCCTGTTCGTGCTGTTTTTCGCCGAAATGTGGGAGCGTTTTTCCTATTATGGGATGCGCGCTCTGCTTATTTTCTATCTGACGAAACATTGGCTGTTTTCGGATGGACAGGCGAACCTTGTTTACGGGGCCTATGCCAGCCTTGTTTATATCACCCCGGTTCTCGGGGGCTTTCTCGCGGATCGCTATCTTGGTCAGCGTAAGGCGGTTCTGTTTGGAGCGGTCCTTTTGACAATCGGCCATTTGCTGATGGCAGTTGAAGGGAATGGTGGGCAAGGCGATGCCGCAGTTAACGTCTTCTGGGCGGCACTTGCTTTCATTATTGTCGGGTCTGGTTTCTTGAAGGCCAATATTTCGGTGATGGTTGGCCAGCTTTATCCCCGCACGGACGCACGGCGCGATGGTGCCTATACGATTTTCTACATGGGTATTAATGTCGGCGCGTTCATCGGGACATTGGTTGCTGGCTATCTGGGTGAGACTTATGGCTGGTCCTATGGCTTTGGCGCGGCCGGTGTCGGCATGTTGCTCGGCCTTATTGTCTTCGTGCTCGGCAAGCCATTGTTGCTGGGCAAGGGCGAAAGCCCTGATCCAGAGCGCCTCACCAAGAAGACGGCCGGCATCTCTTTTGAGTGGATCCTTTATGGTCTCAGCCTTGCCTCCATCGCGGTCATCTGGGTGCTGATCCAGTATCAGAATTTGATCGGGACATTGCTGCTCGCATCGGGCTCGGTGTTGTTGCTCTATATCATCATC
>CAMAQU010000220.1 GCA_945860425.1 Sphingomonas paucimobilis | reverse complement strand
GTATTGCGGTTGAACTGGAGGCAAAAGCCATGACGATCACGCCATTAA
This sequence comes from Sphingomonas paucimobilis, assembly GCA_945860425.1. Classification (GTDB taxonomy): domain Bacteria; phylum Pseudomonadota; class Alphaproteobacteria; order Sphingomonadales; family Sphingomonadaceae; genus Aquisediminimonas; species Aquisediminimonas paucimobilis_A. Next base: position 3,183 of record CAMAQU010000220.1, on the reverse strand, counting down.
TGCCTGTCTATCCTCGGTGCGGATTCCGTCCGGTCAAGGGGGATGGCGCTTACCTCATCGGTGAGGATGGTCGTCGTGCGTTGGACTTTGCAAGCGGCATTGCCGTGAACTTGCTGGGCCACGGGCACCCGCATTTGACCAAGGCAATCGCGGATCAAGCGGCAACCCTTATGCATGTGTCCAATCTTTATGGCAGCCCGCAAGGGGAAGCCTTTGCCAAGCGCTTGGTTGATCAGACTTTTGCCGATACCTTGTTTATGACGAATTCTGGGGCAGAAGCCGTTGAATGCGCGATTAAGACGGCGCGGCGTTACCATCATGCACACGGCAATCCGCACAAAAATGTGCTGATCACCTTTAAGAATGCGTTTCATGGCCGCACCATGGCGACGATTTCTGCCACGGATCAGGAAAAGTTGCGCGATGGCTTTGCGCCATTGCTCGAGGGCTTTGTTGTTGTGCCCTTTGACGATCTTGAAGCGGCACGTGCGGCCGTCAATGAAAACACGGCGGGTTTCCTTGTGGAGCCAATCCAAGGCGAAGGCGGCATTCGTCCGGCCAGCCCAGAATTTCTGCAGGGCCTGCGCGACATTTGCGACGAACAGGATCTGATGCTCATTTTTGATGAGGTGCAGTGTGGCGTTGCGCGGACCGGGCGGCTTTATGCTTATGAGCATTATGGCGTCATCCCCGATATCATGGCCTCGGCTAAGGGGATTGGTGGGGGCTTTCCAATGGGGGCCTGTCTGGCGACAGAAAAGGCGGCCGCAGGCATGGTCGCTGGCACTCATGGTAGTACATATGGTGGAAATCCGCTCGCTTGTGCGGCGGGTATGGCGGTTCTGGATGTTATCCTTGAACCCGGGTTTTTGGACCAGGTAAAGGCTACGGGGGATCGGCTGCGTGCCAGCTTGGAACAGATGATCCCGAACCATGATCATTTGTTTGATAGCGTTCGGGGAGTTGGCCTTATGCTCGGCTTGAAACTAAAGACAGATAGCCGGGCCTTTGTCGCTCATCTGCGGGATAATCATGGGTTTTTGGCCGTTGCGGCGGGCGATAATGTGGTGCGTATTCTCCCCCCACTGAACATTGACGACAGCCATATCTCGGAGTGCATTGAAAAGCTTTCGGCAGGGGCGGCGAGCTTTACGCCGCCAGACGCGGCGTGACCCGGCATTTTCTAAACCTTTCGGACGCAGGGAGCGACGCGCTTTCTGCAATTCTGGCTGATGCCCTGGCGCGCAAGACTGCGCGGAAAGGCTGGCCGAAGGGGCGAGCTGATCTGGATGCTCCGCTCAAAGATCACACTTTGGGAATGATCTTTGAAAAGAATTCGACCCGTACCCGGGTGAGCTTTGAAATGGCGATGCGCCAATTGGGCGGCGATGCGATGTTCATGGCGGCGGGGCAGATGCAATTGGGTCGCGGTGAAACGGTGGCGGACACGGCCCGTGTCCTGTCGCGCATGGTCGATGCCATTGTCATTCGCACAGATGACCATGCCAAGGTGGAAGAACTTGCATCCTTCTCCTCTGTGCCCGTGATTAATGGCCTGACCGATTTATCGCATCCCTGCCAGATTGTGGCCGATCTGCTGACGATCCTAGAACATGGCAAAGCTTTGCCGGGGATGGAGATCGCCTGGCTGGGTGATGGCAATAATGTGCTCGCTTCCATTATCGAGGCAGCGGGCCTGATGAAGTTTAACGTCCGCGTGGGCGTCCCCAAAGGCTATGAACCGGACGCAGCCTTTGTGGATCGCGCTCGGGCGCAGGGTGCCCGAATTGACATTGTGCATGATGCCGTGGCCGCAGTTGACGGCGCGGATATTGTGGTGACGGACACTTGGGTGTCCATGGGTCAGGATCATGCGCACAACAAGATTGCGGCCATGTTCCCATTTCAGGTCAATGATGCGCTGATGGCCAAGGCAAAGTCAGATGCCAAATTTCTCCACTGCCTGCCCGCCCATCGCGGGGAGGAGGCCACGGATTCTGTGCTGGATGGGCCACAATCAGTCATTTGGGATGAGGCGGAAAACCGTATTCACGCCCAGAAATCCATCCTTCTTTGGGCCATGGGACTGCTTGGATGAGCGAAGTCGATCAGGTTCTTGGCTTTACAATCTCCAGCCTATCTGCCCGCGGCAGGGTTGTACGGCTTGGCCCCACGCTTGAACAGGTCTTGGCGGCGCATGGGTATCCGCCAGCTGTCGAGAAGTTATTGGCGCAAGCCCTTGTCGTGACGGCTTTGCTGGGCACGACATTGAAAACCGATGACGGCCAAATGACCATGCAGGCACAAACGCAAGGCGGCGCCATCGAGCTTCTGGTCTGCGATTACCGCAACGGCGAAGTGCGGGGTTATGTAAAACATGATGCCGATAAGGTGGCCGCTCTTCCACACGACCCCGATTTGCAGTCTTTATTTGGGACTGGCTATTTGGCCATTACCTTTGATCAGGCCGTGACGAAAGAGCGCTATCAAGGAATTGTGCCGCTGGAAGGTGCGCATATTGGCGATGCGATTGAGCATTATTTTGCGCAGTCGGAACAGATACCCAGCCTTGTTCGCGCATATATGTCTGGGGAGGTCGCAGGCGGATTTCTGGTGCAGCATTTGCCAGAGGGTGAAGTCGGTCGAGAGCGCCTTCATGTTCGGCTTGATCACCCGCAATGGGAACATGTCGCAGCACTTGGTCAGACCATCTCGAAAGACGAACTGACGGATCTCGATTTGCCATTGGAAGACCTGATCTGGCGATTATTCCATGAGGAAGAAGATGTTCGCATTCTCGACAGCACGACGATCAAGAAAGGCTGCCGTTGTGACGTTGACTACGTCCGCTCTGTGATCATGCAATTTGCCGAAGATGATCGTAAAGAAATGGCCGATGAGATGGGCGTGGTGTCGGTTGATTGCGCCTTTTGCTCACGGGTGTTTCCGGTTCAGGTTTGATCGCGCGTCGTCAAATTCAGCTAGCGGGAATGACCATCAAGGACTTTGCATTGTTTTGACATCTATTCTAACTACATCTTCTTGAGATGCGGGCAGTTAGGACATTGAAATGCGACGTCCACTTGGCTTGATTGCGCTTTTTTTTGCTTTTGGTCTGGCGATGTCATCGGCTGCTGGACAGGCCGCCAGCCAGCTTCAGGCCCTGTCATCTATTGAGGCTGG
>CAMAQU010000219.1 GCA_945860425.1 Sphingomonas paucimobilis | reverse complement strand
GCGAATGCCGTCCCGCCCCTGCTCAAGATTGCCGGGGGTGGCCATAAGGGCTACCATGTTGAAAGAAATCCAGGTTCATCTGGGGAATGTCGGCTCAAATTATCTGACGACGGACAGGAATTTAATATGATAAGAACCCTTTCGATCATGATTTTGGCGATCACGCTCGCTTCAGGGATAACCGCCCCGTCGTTCAGCCAGCCGGCAGAAATTGAACACCAGGCCGGAAAGGTACTTATCCCCGAAGTCGTGACGGTGGGTTTTTATCCAATTAATGTTTACGGAGTAGATCCGACCAGCAGTACCTTCACTTATGACGGCTATGTTTGGCTTCGTTGGCGAGGACTGTTGAACCCAGCTGAAACACTCGAGTTCACCAATGCAGTTAACAAATCAAGTCTTTCCAAGGTAATGCTTTACGACGAGCCGCAGCTCATGCCTGACGGCTCAAAGTACCAAATCATGCGGATCGAGAGCCAGTTTTTTAAGCCCTTCTCGATGTCTCGTTTTCCGTTGGACAGCCATGGCCTCTCAGTTGAAGTTGAGGACAGCTTGCGCGGGGCCGATCTGCTTACACTGGAAATTGATAAGGCAGATACCAAACTCAACCCGTCAATGGTGGTTGCAGGTTGGAAGCTTGAGGGTTGGAGCGCGCAAACAGCGGTAAATGATTATACCAGCAACTTTGGTGACACCAATACTTCGGGTCAAGCTTCACGTTTTTCCAAACTGAGCTTTGCCATTGAGGTTGAGCGACCACCAAGCTACTTCGTATGGAAGTTGCTATTGCCATTATTCGTCGTGCTATGCGGGGCTTGGATTGCACTTCTACTGAACCCCACGCTCACGGAAACACGCGCTGCGCTCCCTGCATCAGCGCTGCTAACCACGGTGTTCTTGCAACAGTCCTACAACGGCGCGCTTCCCGACACCGGCGGGCTAGTTTTGCTCGATAAAATTTACGTGATTGCCTATGTTTTGATAGTACTTACACTTGCCCGAATTATCATAAATTCCCGCGCCGTAGAGAGTATGGACGATGCAGGAATACACAGACTTCGTACCCGGGATTGGGTTGCCCTCCTAGCCCAATTACTCATATTCGTTTGTGGTACTCTCGCGCTTGTCTATACTTTTTGACACAGCGGGACGTCACGTCGAGGACGAAAGCCGAAGGAGCTACAGCCACCCCTGCGCGCTGAAGACCGCAAGATCAACGCCCGGCGGCGCGTACCAACCACCTGTGGCATATCGAGCGCCGAGCTTCTGCGCGACATCCTTATTGCCATATGGAATCCGAAGCGGGGTGTTTGCCGTAGCTGTTTTTTGTAAGGGAGCTGATCTAGTATCAGCCACCGGAGCCACTGCTGCCTTCGGTTTCCGTGACCGGTTGGCTGGCGTGGCGGAGCTTTCCACCGTCAATTTAGGCGACTTGGCACCGGGCTTGGTGCGCGACTTGATCGGTCTCGCGCGCTGGTTTGGTTCCATCCCCGCGGACATGCCTGGCAACGGTGCTTGCTCCCCAACGGTCACATCGCCAGACTTATTGGGCGCATGTTGCTGCAGAAATGCCCGGCATATCGAACCGGACGTCGCGTAGCCCGCCGGCAGGCTGACGCGCTTCTGGCGCGAGATGGTGACTGCAAAACGCTTCATTGCCGGCGTTGGGGGACGGTTGCCACCTGCACCACCAAAGCCCGGCCCGAGCAATGCAGCACCACTGGCAGGCGCGCCGTTTTTCAGCTTGCCGATGATGCGCTGGGCGACGTCGCACACGGCATCGATGGCGCCGACCATCTCCTGCTTGCCAATCACGACATCGTCGAGCAGGCATTCGAGTTGCGCCGTCACACCAGGGTCGACCAATGCCGGATCTGCCTGCTTGAGGACGCCAAACAACTTCAGTCCGGTGTCGGTAGGGACGATGTTCTTCCCCTGCGCGACTAGAAAATCCTGCCGCTTCAGCCCCCCTATGATTTCCGCGCGGGTTGCTGGTGTGCCGATCCCCTTGGCCTCTTTCAGGCGGTCGCGCAGAACTTCGTCCTCCACAAAACGCCAGGCATTCTGCATCGCTTCGATCAGCGTGCCCTCGTTGTAACGCGGCGGAGGGCGGGTTTCCTTGTCTTCGACCTTCGGGTTGTGCAATTGGGCGGTCTCGCCGTTCTTCATCGCCGGGAGAGTTTGCGCGTCATCACCCTTCTCATCGGCCGGGGTCCATTCCGGGAATGCCGCGCGCCAGCCAAGATCGATCGGCTGACGACCTGTGGCCTTGAACGGAAAGCCCGAGACGTCGAGTATCGCTGTCGTCTGCCGATAGCGAAAGTCCGGCATGATGGAAGCGAGGTAGGCTCGTGCGATCACGTCGAACAGCTTCTTCTCGTCGATCGACAGCCTCGGCCAAACATCTCGCAGGCTATCGACCGTGTTGACGTTGGGGATGACCGCGTGATGGCTGGCGCCCTCAAGCCCCTTGTCATGGAAAGACCCATGCGCGCCTTTGCGGATAATGGGTGGCGTCGGTACGGGTATTTCTTTGAAAGATTGCCCCACCTGAAGGCCGGTCACAATCTTAGGCACGTCCGGGATCAGGGTTTCCGGCAGATAGCGCACCTCGGCGCGAGGATAGGTGATGATCTTCTTGCCCTGGCCGTCATAAAGCTCCTGCGCGACCTCCAGCGTCTTCGCCGCCGACCAGCCGAACCGCGAGGAGCAGAGTTTCTGTAGCGAGGGGAGATCGTGCAGCTTGGGAGGGCCTTGCTTCTTGTCCTCGACGCGCACGCCCAGCGGGCCCTTGAAGCCCTCAGCTGCATTGACGACGATATCGGCATTCTCGTGCTTGAGGATTCTGCCCTGCGGCGCGTGCCGCATCTGGAATTCGCCTGCAGCGACCTTTGCGGTGGCGACAATCTCAAAATACGTGACAGGCACGAAATCACGAATTTCCAACTCGCGCCTGCACACAATCGCCAGTGTCGGCGTCTTCACCCGGCCAACCCCGATCACACCGCGCGCGCCCTGGCCCAGAATGACCGTCGCGGTGCGGGTGAGGGAGAGGTTGTAAATCTGATCGGCCTGCCGGCGCGCGACAGCGGCGGCGTAGAGGCGGGAGTATTCCGAGTTTGGCTTTGCACGCCCGAAGGCATCGCGGATGGTCTGCGAATCTTGCGCGGTGAACAACACCCGCATTACCTCGCCGCGGTATTTGTAATGCTCCAGTATTTCTTGACCGATGAGCTGTCCCTCTC
>CAMAQU010000218.1 GCA_945860425.1 Sphingomonas paucimobilis | reverse complement strand
AAATGGGCGGCCAGCGCAGCGAGCACCGCCAGCTGGCAGGTAAAGGCCTTGGTCGAGGCCACGCCTATTTCCGGCCCGGCATGGGTGGGCAACAGCAAATCCGCCTCGCGCGCCATGGAACTGGTCGGCACATTGACGACAACCGCAATCTTCTGCCCCTCCGCCCGCGCGTGGCGGAGTGCTGCTAGCGTGTCGGCGGTTTCCCCGGATTGAGAGATGAAGAGGGCAAGGCCACCCGGCTCTAACACCGGGTTTCGATAGCGAAATTCCGATGCGACATCGATATCGACAGGAACGCGGGCGAATTGTTCAAACCAATATTTGGCGACCATGCCTGCGTAAAAGCTGGTGCCGCAGGCAACAATCGTGATGCGGGCGATTCTCGATAGGTCAAAGTCCATCTGCGGCAGGGCCACTTGTTCTTCCACGGGGCGGATATAGCTTTGCAGCGTTTGGGCAACGACGGTGGGCTGCTCAAAAATCTCTTTAAGCATGAAATGGCGATAGGGGCCTTTTTCAACGGCGGCCGCCGTCACGCCCGAAATCGTGACAGCGCGCTTTACGGGCCGGTTCTTCTGGTCAAAAATCTGCGCGCCATCACGCGTGATGACCACCCAATCACCTTCATCCAGATAGGCAATCCTCTGCGTCAGCGGGGCCAAAGCCAAAGCGTCAGAGCCCAGATAGGTCTCCCCATCCCCATAGCCGACAACCAGAGGCGAACCGAGCCGTGCGCCAATGAGCAAATCAGGATGCTGGCGAAAAGCAATCGCAAGTGCAAAGGCCCCGCGCAGCTGCGGCAAAACAGCTTTCACGGCCTCTTCTGGCGAAGCCCCAGATTCCACATATTCTGAGATCAAATGCGCGACGACTTCTGTGTCCGTCTCACTCTCCAACCGCCGCCCCCGCGCGATGAGGCCATCGCGCAGCCGCTTGAAGTTTTCGATAATCCCATTGTGCACCAGAGCGACTTCATCGGTTGCATGCGGGTGGGCATTATTCGTGGTTGGTGCGCCATGCGTCGCCCAGCGGGTATGGGCAATGCCGACATGCCCGGGTGCGGGATTGGTCGCCAGTTCTGCGACCAAGTTATTGAGCTTGCCCTCCGCACGCCTACGGATCAGCCCGCCATCCTTAACCGTGCACACCCCAGCTGAGTCATAGCCGCGATATTCCATCCGCCGCAGCCCTTCGACCAGACGATCAGAGACTTCCTGCCCCCCAATAATGCCGATAATCCCACACATGGCTGATCATCTTTCCGAACGTCTAAGTTATGCCTTTGCGGCCTTCTTGGCTGAAATGGCCGCCCGGAACCGAGCTGCCCAGCCGGGCTTTTCTTCCTGCTTTGGCCGCACAAGCGCAAGCGCATCTGGGCTTACGTCTGATGTTATTGTGCTGCCAGCCGCCACAATCGCCCCGGCACCGATGGTGACGGGGGCCACAAGGGCAGAGTTTGAGCCGATAAAGGCCCCCGCCCCAATCTGCGTCTGATGCTTTAAGAACCCATCATAATTGCAGGTGATGGTCCCTGCCCCAATATTAGCCCCTGCGCCAATATCTGCATCGCCGAGATAAGTCAGGTGATTGGCCTTTGCACCCTTGCCCAGTCGCGTTTTCTTGACCTCAACAAAATTGCCGACTTTTGATTTTTCTTCCAGCACCGTGCCGGGCCGCAGCCGCGCATAGGGACCAATTTCCGCCCCCGAGGCGATCGTCGCCCCTTCAATATGGGAAAAGCCGTTGATTATCACCTTGTCCGCAATGGTCACGCCCGGCCCGAAAAAGACGTTGGGTTGGATCACAACATCTCGGCCAATTACCGTATCATAGGAAAACCAGACGGTTTCCGGCGCAATCAGGCTTGCGCCGTCGTCCATGGCCTGTGCGCGCCGACGATCTTGCCATGCGGCTTCCATGGTGGCCAACTCCGCCCGGCTGTTGATGCCGGCCACGTCAAAGGGGTCGGTTGTGACAACCGCGCAATGGCGGCCATCGGCATTGGCGATATTCACAATATCGACCAGATAAAATTCACCCGCCGCATTGTCATTGCCCACGCGCGATAGAAGCGCGAATAAATCCTTGGATTTCACAGCCATCAGGCCGGAATTGCATAGGCGGCACGCACGCTCTTCCGCGCTTGCATCCTTATGCTCAACCATTTTTGTGATGCGGTCGCCCTCTGTGATGACCCGTCCATAGGACAGCATATCCTCCGGCTCAAAAGCCAGAACAACAACAGCGGGTGCATCCGGCGCGTTCAGCCGATGGATCATGGATTGCATGGTTGTTGCAGGCACAAAGGGGACATCACCGTAGAGAACGAGTACATCGCCCTCAAACCCACCCAGAGCGTCTTCAGCCTGCTGTGCGGCATGGCCCGTGCCCAATTGCGGTTCTTGCACCGCAAGATTGGCAGAGCCAGCCAGCGCCGCCTCGAGCTGATCCTTGCCGGACCCAACCACGACAACTTTGCGCGCCGGGGAGAGCGCATCAACCGAATCGAGCAGGTGCATCAACATCGGGCGGCCCGCAATGGGATGAAGCACCTTATGCAGGTCGGACTTCATGCGCGAGCCTTTTCCGGCAGCAAGGATGATGGCGGCAATCTGGGTCATAAATTTCCCTTGCCACCAAATGCTTGCCGATTCCAGCGTTGCGCGCCAAGGCGAGTGCATGTCCACACCCTTTCCTTTTCATATCATCGGCTTTGACCTGGATGGTACGCTGGTTGACTCCAGTCTAGAGCTGGCCGCCGCGCTCAACCATGCCCTTGCCCAAAATGGCCGAGAACCGATTGCCGCGGCCTCTGTGAAGCAATTGGTTGGCATGGGCGCAAAGCACATGCTGAAAATGGCGCTGGAGCAGAGCGGCCCGCTCAACCCAGAAGAATTAAAGCAGCTGCTCCCCATTTTAATTGATCATTATGACAGCCATTTGGGGACGCAATGTCCCGTTTTCCCGGGGCTTGAGGCGGCGCTGGACAGGCTCTCCGCCCAAGGTGTTCGGCTGGCCGTTGTGACGAATAAATATGAGCATTTGGCGATCAAATTGCTCGATGCCATCGGCCTGCTTGCGCGATTTGACACGGTGATTGGCGGCGACACGATGGGACCGGGGAGAAGCAAGCCCAAGCCCGACCCGATTCACGAAATGATCACGCGTTGTGGCGGCGGCGCGGCGGCCTTTGTGGGGGATTCAATCCATGATGTGCGGGCCGCACAAGCGGCGGGCATCCCAAG
>CAMAQU010000217.1 GCA_945860425.1 Sphingomonas paucimobilis | reverse complement strand
CGCCAACCATACCCAACCGGTGAAGCGCGGGGGGCGGCCCGAGGATATTGCCAACATGGTTGCCTTCCTCGCCTCCAAAGAAGCGGGGTTCATCACTGGCGCGCATTTTGTGGTCGATGGTGGTATCACAACGGGTCAGCCGCAAAGCTGGAATCCGGACGCTCCCGGCATGTTTGATGCCTTAGAGAATTTCGTCACCGCAGCCGACGCATGAGCAACGCCCTCTCCGCGCCGCTTCCACTCCGGCTAAAGCTCGCCCACGGCTTGGGCAGCATCGCCTATGGGGTGAAGGACAGCGGATTTTCGACCTTTTTGCTGTTGTTCTACAATCAGGTTCTCGGCCTGCCCGCGACCATGGTGTCGACAGCACTGATGCTCGCGCTTTTTCTCGATGCTCTGATTGACCCCTTTATCGGACATATGAGCGATCGAACCCATACGCGCTGGGGCCGGCGCTTACCTTGGCTTTATACAGCCGCCATCCCCTTGGGGTTTGCTTGGCTCCTCCTCTGGTCCCCGCCATCAGGGACGCACGGGGAAATATTTGTCTATCTGGTGGCAGTTGCTTTTGTGGTGCGAGCGCTTGTCTCCTGCTGCGAAGTGCCGTCCATCGCGCTCGTGCCAGAATTAACGCAAGATTATGATGACCGCACCGGCCTGATGCGGTTTCGTTTTCTCTTTGGCTGGGCCGGTGGTCTGCTGATGCTGTTCCTCGCCTATAGCGTCTTCCTTGTGCCCGATGCGGGTCACAAAGTAGGTCAGCTCAATCCCGATGGCTATTGGAACTATGGTTTATTCGGCGGCTTCCTGATCGCGGCGACCGTGCTCACCTCTGCTGCCGCGCAGCACCGCCGGGTTGCCCATTGGCCGGGCGAAAAGCCAAAGCCCTTGCGCATTGGCGTTGCTTTTCAAGAAATCCGAGAAGCGCTCTCCAACCGCGCTTTCCTGATCTATGCGGGTGCCGCGGCCTGCGCGATTATCAGCCAGGGCATCACCTTTTCCATTTCCAATTATCTCTACCTCTATGTCTGGCGCTTTGATCAGCTTGCCTTTGCGCTATTCCCGGTGGTCCTATTCCTGAGCGTCGTTGCCGCCTTCTTCCTTGTCGTGCCGCTCAACCGGAAATGGGATAAGCCCCATACGGCCGCTTATGCCGCCGTCATTGGCGTCACCCTTTGGATCGTGCCCTTTCTGCTTCGGCTTTTGGATCTCTGGCCAGAAGCTGGCAGTGCGATGTCGACTTGGGGCGTCTTTCTCTTTTTCTTTCTGGGAAACAGCTTTGCCGTCACGGTGATGATTTCAGCCTCATCGATGATCGCCGATATTGTGGAGGCCTCGCAAGAAGAGACGGGCCGCCGGACCGAAGGCACCTTTTTTGCCGGCAATTTCTTCATCCAGAAATGCGCAACAGGCGTTGGCATCTTTGGTTCTGGCCTGATTATCAGCTGGGCTGGCCTATCGGCTCAGACCAGCCCGGATGTGGTTCTGCCCGACGTGATTGATCGGCTGATCGCTGCCTATATTGGTCTTGTTACTCTGCTGGCCCTATGCTCTTCGCTCGTCTTTGTGCGCTTTCCGATCAGGCGCCATGACCATGAAGAGCGGGTGCGCCGATTGGCAGGGAACACAAACTAAACTCCAGCATCAAGGGGGCTGGAAAACCGCCCCGAAAGCTGACAGTGACGTAAACGTAAACATAGAAGAGGACGACTCAGATGGACTTCACCTTCACCGACCGCGAAGTTTTTTGGCGGGATCGCGTTAAGAACCATATCGACCAATATATCCGCCCGCGGGTGAAGGATTATTATGCCGAGCAGGCCACCGGGGATCGCTGGAAAGTCCTGAACGTCATTGAAGAAGAAAAGAAGCGCGCCAAGGCCGCTGGCATCTGGAACCTCTTCATGCCGCCGCAGGGATCAAACCCGCATCTCGATTCCAGTGTCGAATTTGACGGGCCCATGCTCACAAATGTCGAATATGCCCTGTGCGCCGAAGAAATGGGCCGCGTTGGCATCTCGTCTGAAATCTTCAACTGCTCCGCACCTGACACGGGCAATATGGAAGTGCTCAACCGCTATGGCACTGCGGAACATAAGAAAAAGTGGCTGATCCCCCTGATGAATGGCGAGATCCGCTCTGCCTTCCTCATGACGGAACCTGCCGTTGCCTCTTCAGACGCCACCAATATCGAAACCCGCATCACACGCGATGGCGATCATTATGTAATCAATGGCCGCAAATGGTGGTCATCGGGGGCCGGTGATCCGCGCTGCAAAATCGCCATCGTCATGGGCAAGACCGATCTGGGCGCGCAGCGTCACCAGCAGCAATCACAAATCCTCATGCCGCTGGACGCACCGGGCGTAAACATTCTGCGCCATTTGCCCGTCTTTGGATATGACGATGCGCCGCACGGCCATATGGAAATTGAACTGAAGGACGTGCGCGTTCCAGCCGAGAACATCCTTTATGGCGAAGGCCGTGGCTTTGAAATCGCGCAGGGCCGCCTTGGGCCGGGGCGTATCCACCACTGCATGCGCACCATCGGCGTTGCGGAAGAGGCACTGGAGAAAATGTGCCGCCGCCTCACCAGCCGCGTTGCCTTTGGCAAGACCATTGCCGAACAGACCGTCTGGCATGAGCGCATTGCCCGTGCCCGTATCGACCTTGAAATGACGCGTCTGCTCTGCCTCAAGGCTGCGCATATGATGGACACGGTTGGCAATAAGGCGTCTGCTGCTGAAATCGCGATGATCAAGGTTCAGGCCCCGAATATGGCGCTCAAGATCATCGACGATGCCATTCAAGCGCATGGCGGTGGCGGCGTTTCGGAAGATTATGGCCTCGCCTCTGCTTGGGCGCATCAGCGCACGCTGCGCCTCGCCGATGGGCCGGATGAAGTGCACAACCGTGCAATTGCCCGCCTTGAATTGGGCAAGCACGGCGACACACGCCCACGCGACCTTTCATCCGGTGACATGGCAGCCACACGATGAAGGCCGCTGTCCTTGTCAAGCCAAATAAGCCGCTCGTCATTGAAGATCTGATGATCTCCAAGCCGGGTCCGCACGAAGTGCTGATCCGGACAGCGGCCTGTGGCCTGTGCCATTCGGATCTCCACTTCATCGAAGGTGCCTATCCGCACCCCTTGCCCGCCGTGCCGGGCCATGAGGCGGCAGGCATTGTGGAGGCCGTCGGCAGCGAAGTGCGGACGGTGAAGCCGGGCGATGCTGTCGTCACCTGCTTGTCGGCTTA
>CAMAQU010000216.1 GCA_945860425.1 Sphingomonas paucimobilis | reverse complement strand
GCATGGCATTGAATGGATGGACGCAGACCCCGATGCCGATTGGATCAAACGCTTGGCAGAGGTTCTGCGCGGCAGGCGGAATATCAAGGCCATGCTGGCAGGCCATGTCCACCGATCCTTTACGACCAGTTTTGAAGGACATGTTTTGTCCGTGACTGCTTCTTCCGCGCCGCAAGTCGCCTTAGAACTTGCACCGATGGATCCGTCCGTCCCGGATGGTCGACCGCTGATTGTCGCTGAAGAACCGGGTTACACCTTGCACCATTGGACCGGTAACGCACTGGTCTCCTTCTTCGAAGATGCTGGGGATTATGACACCCTCGCCCGTTATGATGCGGGGCTTCAGGGGTTTGTCCAAGACATGCTCTCCCACAATTAATGCCTAATATTGCAAGATAAACATCGCTCTTAGGCGGCAGCGTCAAGCCCGAGAGGGACAAGGCGCGTCGCCGGACATTTATGTCGTCCATATTGACCTTATCTTGCCGCCAATACGGCAGCGAATTTCGGTCGAATTGCTTGATTTTTCGGGATTTTCAGCGAAACCGAATATCGACCTTTTCTTTATCGCGATAGAGAGCGTGGTCGGCAGGCGATAAGCCATTTTTAAATGGTTTTGCGCCTGTTGTTCGGGACGCCGGGGGGTGTTCAGCGGTTGATAATGAACCAAGTTGGGGGCGTATTCATGGACAGTTCGGACGCCGCCTCTATGGCTGGCAGCCACGTGCGAGGCCTCTCACGCCTATTCGGTATCCTGTTCGCGCTCATCGCCCTTGGAGCGATTATTTATGTGAGCTTTGCTGGAGCGCAACCCGCGACGGCAACCGATGTACAGCAAAATGTACACCTTGGGGTCGCCAGTTGTGCAGGGTCAACCTGCCATGGTCGACAAGTCGCCGACGGTGCTGTCGTGCGTCAGGATGAAGTCTTGCGGTGGCAAGATGACTCCTCCCCGACCGGCGCACATAGCCGAGCATTCCGCACATTGGGCACCGCACGATCAGCTGCCATTGCGCGCAATCTTGGATTGGCGTCCGCAGAAACTGCGCCCATGTGCCTGGGCTGCCATGCTGAAAAGGCCGCTGCGACGGGACCAAAATTCCAAATTTCTGACGGTGTTGGGTGCGAATCCTGCCATGGCGCAGCGTCCGGCTGGATTAGCGGCCATTATGCCGTCGGCGCGTCTCATGCGCGCAATGTTGCGCAAGGCATGATCCCGCTTGAGGATCCCAAAGCACGGGCCTCCAACTGCCTTGATTGCCATTTTGGATCAGCCAAAAGTGGGCAGTTTGTGAGCCATCGGATTATGGCCGCAGGCCACCCGCGCGTGACCTTTGAATTGGATTTATACACCGGCTTACAGGCGCATCACGACGAAGATAGCGATTACATCAAACGCAAGGGACGGCGCGATCCCGTGCAGGATTGGGCCGTGGGTCAGGCCATGGCCTTGGGCCGTGCCTTGACGCTCTGGTCAGATCCAAAGCTGGGCCAAGAAGGCGTCTTCCCTGAATATTATTTCTTTGATTGCCACAGCTGCCATCGTCGTATTTCCGATGAACCCTCTTTCCGGGCGGCCGCTGTTGCCAATCCGGGGCGCCCCATCCCCCGTGGAATGGCGCCCTTCAGCGATGGCAATATGATCATGCTGAGTGCCGCGGCACGCCGTCTGTCTCCAGCTTTGGGGCAGCGCTTTGACGCCGACAGCAAGGCCTTTCACGCCGCTCTTGCCAGCGACAGAGCCTCGGCATTGAAGGCCGCCGCGCGCCTGCGGGGCACATCTCAAGACCTGCTGAACAACTTTTCAAAGCGTCGCTTTTCAATGGCCGATATTCTCGCCTTAGTCAGCAGCATCAGCGATAACGCCATTCGGTCGCGCTATACCAATTATGAGGGCAGTGCTCAGGCCGTCATGGCCATCGACACTTTGCTGAATGCATTGGTCAATAATGGATCCGTCAGCACGGGTGATGCCGCCGCCATAAGGCAAGACATCAACCGGGCTTATGCGGCCGTGAAAGACCCCTATGGTTATCAACCGCTCGCATTCCGAGCATCTCTGACAAAAGCGACGCAGGCCATCGGGGCGCTTCAATGATGAAGCGCCGCAGGCTTCGCCAAACATCTGCTCTTGTCTTGGCGGGCATGCTGCTGTCGAGCTGTGGGTCCGGCGGCGCAGATCAGACGGCGGCCCCTGCCCCATCAACGACACCCATCACAACGGCGACACCTGGCTACCCGGTGCGCAGTGTTGAGTCGCTCAGCACCATCGACGTTGAGAAGATTTTGGCGCAGGCGATTGAAGAGGCGTCCGCTCGTCAGCTTCCTGCGACCATCGCCGTTGTTGATCGTGTTGGGAATGTTCTTGCCGTCTTCTCCATGCAGGGTGCCCGTGCGACAGCCCTCACGCGGCCTGCATCGAACGGGGACAATAGCGACGTCCAAAATCTGACCGTACCGGCTGCCGCTGGTGCCATCTCAAAGGCTGTGACGGCCGCCTATCTCTCGTCCAGCGGGAATGCCTTTTCCACGCGCACAGCAAGTCAAATCGTGCAGGAACATTTTCCACCTGGCCCCAGCACAGCGGGTCTGGAAAGCGGGCCGCTCTTCGGCGTTCAGTTCAGCCAACTTCCCTGCTCTGACCTCAGCACTCGTTTCGGACAGGGCTTTATAGGGCCAAAGCGCTCACCTTTGGGCATGGCAGCCGATGCGGGCGGACTGCCGCTTTACAAAAACGGCGTTGTCGTGGGCGGCATCGGCATCATGGCCGATGGCGATTATGGCTTTGATTCCAATACGCTGGACATTGATCAAGACGATGAAGAGTTTATCGCACTGGCCGGAACAATCGGCTTTGTGGCGCCAGAGTCCATTGAGGCGGGCCGTATTTCTGTTGATGGGACGTTCCTTCGTTTTGCGGACGCCATTGCCAACGGTCTAAGAGCCACTGGAACGGCTCGGTCATTTGCAGCCCTGTCATCGACCGGATCGCTTGTCGCGGTGCGCGGCTATAGCAACGCTGCGATCATTGCCGGCACGCCTTATGGCACAGAAGCATCCGGCATTCGGCGTGCTACCAGCGCTGAATTTTCTGATGCCGATGCTTTTCTGCTGAGCAATGGACAGGGGGCTGCACGCTATCCTTTCCGGCCCGGTTCCGAACCATCTGGCGCGCTGGCTGCTGGCGAGGTTCGGGCTATCCTCGAAGAAGCCTTTCTCATCATGAAGCGCGCCCGTGCGCAGATCCGCAAGCCACTTG
>CAMAQU010000215.1 GCA_945860425.1 Sphingomonas paucimobilis | reverse complement strand
GGGCTTGGTGGCTGCTATTGTATTCATGCCTGTTAATCGGGGCCTTGTCCGGGTGTTGCACGGGCACCGGAATACGGCAGCAGGCCTAACTTTGGTGCTTCTGATCGCAGTTGTGATTTTGCCCGCCTTTGTGATCAGCTCGCTCCTGCTGGATGAAGCGATCAGCACCTATGAATCGCTTGAGACCCAGCAGATTGATATTGGTGCCACGCTAGAGGCAATCCGGGGTGTTTTGCCAATGCCTTTGATCCATTTGGCGGATCGCTTTGCCCTGACCGATCTCAGCCAGATTGAGGAGCGCTTATCGACCGTTTTGTCCAGCGCCCTGCGGATCGCGGCGGAACAGGCTTTGGGGATCACGCAAAGCGCCTTTGCCTTCATGGTGGGCCTAGGGATCATGCTCTACCTCACCTATTTCCTGCTGCGCGACGGCACGGATATTGCCCGCAAGATCAGCACCCGTATGCCCATGCAAGAAGGCAAGCGTCGGGCGCTGTTTGAAAAATTCATCGCCGTCGTGCGGGCCACGATCAAGGGCAGCATCGTCGTTGCCATTGTTCAGGGTATCCTTGGCGGTCTTGCCTTTTACTTTTTGGATATTCGTGCGCCGCTGCTGTGGGGCGTGGTGATGGGCATGTTGTCGCTGGTTCCAGCCATAGGTACCGGGCTGGTTTGGGTGCCTGTCTCCATCTATCTTTTGGCGACGGGAGAGATGGAGCGCGGCTTTGCTCTCCTGCTATTCGGCTTGTTCGTCATTTCGACAATCGACAACATCTTGCGGCCCATCTTGGTCGGCAAGGATACGCAATTGCCCGATTACATCGTGCTCATCGCAACGCTCGGCGGCATTGCCCTCTTAGGCGTGAATGGAATCATCATTGGCCCCGTGATTGCGGCCATGTTCATTTCCGCTTGGGAAATCTTCGCCAAGGATCAAAGTGCGGCAGGCGCTTAAAGCGCCAACCGTGCTCTTGCCGCCAAATATTCGCGTTCCAACCGGTCCACGCGGTCTGCAACCGATTCAACGGCTTTGACTGCGCCAACGCCTTGGCCAGAGCCCCAAATATCGCGCCAAGCCTTGGCTTCGGTATTGCCACCAGAGCCAAAATTCATGGTCGAGATATCGCCCTCTGGCAGATTGTCGGGATCAAGCCCGGCATTGACGATCGACTGGCGCAGATAATTGCCGTGAACGCCCGTGAAGAGGTTGGAATAGACAATGTCCGATGCCGCGCCTTCGACGATCCCCTGCTTATACCCTTCATCGGCATTCGCCTCAAAGGTCGCAATCCATGGGGAGCCAATATAGGCAAGGTCTGCCCCCATGGCCTGAGCACCGAGAACCGCGCCGCCATTGGCGATTGATCCCGACAGCGCCACCGGCCCGTCAAACCATTCCCGAATTTCCTGAACAATCGCGAAGGGGGAAAGCTTACCCGCATGACCACCGGCGCCTGCTGCAACCGGGATCAGGCCGGTCGCGCCCTTTTCAATGGCTTTGCGGGCAAAACGATCGTCCACCACATCATGCAAAGTTACACCGCCCCAGCGAGTGACGGCGGCATTCAGGTCTTCGCGTGCGCCCAAAGAGGTGATGATGATTGGCACCTGCCATTTTTCACAGGTCGCCATGTCTTCTTCCCAACGATTGTTGGACTTATGGACGATCTGGTTGACTGCAAAGGGCGCGGCGGGTCGATCAGGATTGTCGCGGTTCCAGGCCGCTAATTCTTCCGTGATCCGATGGATCCATTCATCCAGCATGGTTTGTGGCCGCGCATTGAGCGCCGGAAAAGAGCCAACAATACCCGCTTTGCATTGCGCAATCACCAAATCAGGCCCCGAGACGAGGAAGAGCGGCGATGCGATGATGGGCAGGCGGAGGCGATCGAAAATAGCTGGAAGTGTCATGCCCCGCGTTTTTGCTGAAACATCTGCCGCTGTCCAGCATAACCTTACGTTTACGTCAGGCTAGGCTCCGTCTTTTTCCCGCGCGGTGCGCAGCTTATCCCAATAGGCCAGCCGTTCTTGAATTTTTGACTCAAACCCGCGGGGGGAGGGGTGATAAAATTCCTGCGCTGTCATCTCATCCGGCCAATAATTATCGCCGCTAAACGCGCCGTCGCGATCATGATCATAGGCATAGCCTTGGCCATAGCCGATCTCTTTCATCAGCTTTGTTGGCGCGTTGAGGATATTGGCCGGCGGCATCAAAGACCCTGTGTCGCGGGCTGCCTTCCACGCCCCTTTTTGCGCGACATAGGCAGCGTTCGATTTGGGGGCGGTCGCCAGATAGAGGCAGGCCTGCACAATCGCCAATTCGCCTTCTGGGCTGCCTAGAAACTCATAAGCGTCTTTGGCGGCAAGGCATTGGACAAGCGCTTGCGGGTCAGCAAGGCCCACATCTTCGCTGGCAAAGCGCACAAGTCGTCGCAGAACGAACAGCGGCTCTTCGCCCGCGACGAGCATCCGGGCGAGATAGTAGAGCGCCGCCTGCGGATCAGACCCCCGCAAGCTCTTATGGAGCGCGGAGATGAGGTTGTAATGTCCTTCACGATCCTTGTCATAAACAGCCATCCGGCGGTGGAGCAGATCGGCCAGAGCCTTTGGATCGAGCGGTTCCTCCACCGCGATTGTCGCAAGCGTCTCGGCCTGATTGAGCAGGAAGCGGCCATCGCCATCAGCAGAGGCAATGAGGGCAGAGCGCGCCTCTTCGGTCAGTGGAAGGCCTTTGCCGATCAGCGCTTCAGCACGCGCCAAAAGCGTGTCGAGGGCGGCTGCATCTAGCCGATGGAGCACCAGCACTTGCGCGCGGCTCAGAACAGCGGCGTTGAGTTCAAAGCTGGGGTTTTCGGTGGTGGCCCCCACAAGAGTGACAGTGCCATTTTCGACAAAGGGCAGAAAACTATCCTGCTGAGCGCGGTTAAACCGGTGAATCTCGTCCACGAATAGCAAAGTACCCTGACCTGTGCGGCCATGATGTTCGGCTTCGGCAAATGCTTTCTTCAGGTCGGCAACGCCCGAAAAAACGGCGGATATGGGCGCAAAGCGCAGGCCTGCGGCATCTGCGAGCAAACGGGCAATTGTCGTTTTCCCCGTGCCGGGCGGCCCCCAGAGGATCATGGACGCCAGCTTGCCCGCAGCCAGCATACGGCCAATCGCCCCAGTCGGGCCGGTCAGATGATCTTGGCCGACAATGTCGGCAATGCTGCCGGGGCGCAATTGTTCGGCGAGGGGGGGAAGGGGAGGCTCTACCCCGAATAGG
>CAMAQU010000214.1 GCA_945860425.1 Sphingomonas paucimobilis | reverse complement strand
ATCACCAGCTGCACCAACACCTCCAACCCCGGCGTGCTTGTCGCGGCCGGCCTTGTCGCCAAAAAGGCGCATGAGCTGGGCCTGAAGCCCAAGCCTTGGGTGAAGACCTCGCTTGCGCCGGGATCGCAGGTGGTGACCGATTATCTGGTGAAGGCGGGCCTGCAATCGCATCTCGATGCCATTGGCTTTAATCTTGTGGGCTATGGCTGCACCACCTGCATCGGCAATTCCGGGCCGCTGGCAGAGCCGATTTCCAAGGCGATTAATGGCGGCGATATTGTCGCGGCCTCGGTCCTGTCGGGGAACCGCAATTTTGAAGGCCGCGTCTCGCCAGATGTGCGGGCCAATTTCTTGGCCTCGCCGCCGCTTGTCGTGGCCTATGCCTTGAAGGGCACGGTAACCGAAGATTTCGTCTCCACGCCAATCGGTCAGGGGACGGACGGGCAGGACGTGTATCTGAAGGATATTTGGCCCACCAATGAAGAAGTGCACAGCGTCATGACAGCGAATATTGATCGCGGCATGTTCCTTGCGCGCTACGCCAATGTCTATCTGGGTGACGCGCATTGGCAGGCAATTAATGTCGAAGGGTCTGAAACCTATAATTGGCGCGCTGGCTCCACCTATGTGGCCAACCCGCCCTATTTTGACGGCATGTCGATGACGCCTGCACCCGTTGCGGATATTGTTGAGGCGCGGCCGCTGGCGATCCTGGGGGATTCGATCACGACCGATCACATCAGCCCAGCAGGCTCCATCAAGGCGGATAGTCCTGCTGGTAAGTGGTTGATGGAACGTCAAGTTTCCAAATCTGACTTCAACTCCTACGGCGCCCGCCGCGGCCATCACGACGTCATGATGCGCGGCACCTTCGCCAACATCCGCATCAAGAATGAAATGGTCCCCGGCATCGAAGGTGGCATGTCGCGCTATGGCGATGAGGTTCTCCCCATCTACGACGTCGCCATGAAGCATAAGGAAAATGGCACCCCGCTCGTCGTCATCGGCGGCAAGGAATATGGCACTGGCTCCTCGCGCGACTGGGCGGCCAAGGGCACCAATTTGCTCGGCGTCCGTGCCGTCATCGTGGAAAGCTTTGAACGCATCCACCGCTCAAATCTTGTCGGTATGGGGGTTCTCCCGCTTCAGTTCATCGGCGGCGATACCCGCACGTCGCTGGGCCTGACGGGCGATGACAGCTTCACCATCACCGGCGTTGCCGATCTCAAGCCTCGCCAGGAAGTCGATGTGCACGTCACCCGCAAGGATGGCTCCAGCTTCACCTTCAAGGCGCTGTGCCGGATCGACACCGCCAATGAAGTCGAATATTTCATGAACGGCGGCATTCTGCATTACGTCCTCCGCAAGCTGGCGGCCTGATCTTGATATGCCAGATATGCTGACACCCCCGCTTCAGGGCCGCGTTGCACTCGTCACGGGCGGGTCGCGCGGCATTGGGCGGGGCATCGCACTTGCGCTGGCTCATGCAGGGGCGGACATTGCCATCAACTATCGTCGTGAGGCTGATGAGGCGCAAAAGGTTGTGGAGGAGATCCAAGCCTTGGGCCGCACGGCACAGGCTTATGCAGCATCCGTCGATGATTTCGCGGCCTGTGCACAGATGGTGGAGAGCGTCGCTGCCGATTTCGGCGGGCTGTCGATCCTTGTGAACAATGCGGGGATTGCCAGCCGGGGGCAGTCCGTCGCCGACACAGACCCGGCGGAGATGGAGCGGGTGATGCGCGTGCACGCCTTTGCCCCGCATTATATGTCCAAATGCGCGTTGCCCCATCTGCGCAAACATGTGCGATCCGACATTGTGATGATCTCCAGCGTCGCAACCTTGACCCATGGGGCCAATGGCGCGCCCTATAATATGGGCAAAGCCGCGATGGAGGCGCTTGCCCTCACGCTTGCCAAAGAAGAACAGAAAAACGGCGTGCGGGTGAATATCGTGGCCCCCAGTCTGACAGTATCCGACATGGGTGAGCGTCTGGCGAAAGCCGTGACCGGCGTTGCCGATATTCATGAACTCGACGCGCAGTTTCCATTCGGTCGGGTGTCGGTGCCGGACGATGTGGCGGCCGCCGTTTTATGGTTCGTCTCCCCCCAAAATGCCTATGCCTCAGGCCAGAAACTCAACATTGATGGCGGTGGAACCGGCGGCTGGCACTGATCATCGCCATGCCTAAACCAGCCTCTTCATTCCTATGGCCATTCTTGGTTGCCTGTCTTGGCATTGCCCTTTTTTCGGTCATGGATGGGGTGATGAAGGGGCTGTCTATCGCTTTAGGGGCATATAATGCCATGCTTTGGCGTCAGTTGGCGGGCTTTGGTTTGGGCGGGACCATTTTTTTGCTGACGCGCTCTCGATGGCCATCGCCTGAAGCGATGCGGCTTCACATTAAGCGCGGTTTGATTGGGGGGCTTATGGCGCTCACATTCTTCTGGGGCATTGCCCGCGTCCCGCTGGCAGAAGGGATGGCGCTGAGTTTCATTGCGCCGTTGATCACTCTGTACCTGGCGGCCTTGCTGCTGAAAGAACGGATCAGCTCTTACTCGATTATCGCGTCCCTCTTAGGGCTCGCGGGCGTCATTGTTATCATGGCCGCTCGGCTTGGAGGGGACCCTGCAGATGCGCACGAGGAAGCTGTCTGGGGCATGGTTTCTATTTTGGTATCGGCCGTGCTCTATGCCTACAACTTGATCTTGCAGCGCCAACAGGCCCAGATCGCAACGCCCATCGAAGTTGCCTTTTTTATCAACGCGGTCGCCCTTGGGGCGATGGCAATCGCGGCACCTTGGTTGGCAGAATGGCCGGATGTGTCGCATCTGCCGGCCATTGCACTGGCCGCGTTGCTCGCTTTTGTCTCGCTGATGCTCATGAGCTGGGCCTATGCGCGGGCCGAGGCTCAACGGCTTGTGCCGATTGAGTATACCGCATTTTTGTGGGCTGCCCTTGTTGGCTGGTTCGCGTTCAACGAACCAGTGACGCCGGCGACCTTGGCCGGAACAGCCTTGATCATCTTCGGATGCCTCATCGCCACGCGGCAGCAGCCCAATCAAATCGAAACTGCGGCCGACTAAGCGCGCCGGTTTTTAGAACTCGGCTTTCTTGGCCCGTTCAATGCAATCGCAGATGATTTGCTTTGCTTCTTCCGCATTTCCCCAGCCGCGTATCTTGGCCCATTTCCCAGGTTCCAGATCTTTATAATGGGTAAAGAAGTGCTCAATTTGCTGGGTTACAATTGGCGGAAGATCATCATGG
>CAMAQU010000213.1 GCA_945860425.1 Sphingomonas paucimobilis | reverse complement strand
GCAGCCTGAAACCTAGCTGGGCTGGGGAGACGGAGACTGGTTCGCATTTGTCTGACAGCGCCCTCGGGGCACCTCAACTTCGACTTGCCTGAAACGGTTCAAGTCACGGTCTGACCCAGCGCGCTTGTTCCATTGACCAGGTCACCCAGACTTGCCCGTTTTCGGGCAGGTTGCTGAACTCCTGATGACGACCGACAGCCTTGAGAACTTGCCCTTGCCATTCTAGCACGCAACTGCCCATTGCTCCCGCGAATATGCGCTGGACCAGATTGGCACGAAGCCGGATGTCAATGTCGGGTTCGGCAGCAGTTATCCTCAAATGTTCGGCTCGCACCGACAGGAGATTTCCCGGATCGGCAGCTACTACGCCGATAAATGTGCCATCGCGCAAGCAATGACCGCTATCGCAGGGCGTAATGTCAAACAGGTTTGCCTCGCCCAGAAAATGCGCGCTGAAGGCGTCGCCGGGGTTATCATAGACATCCTGCGGCGGGCCGTGGCGTACGAGCCGCCCATCCTTGAGGATGCCGATCTGGTCGGAGAGCGTCAGCGCTTCTTCTTGGTCATGGGTTACGAAGATCGTGGTGATACCAACCTCGCGCTGAATGCGCTTGAGTTCGATCTGCATGTCAACGCGCAGGGACTTGTCCAGCGCGGACAGCGGTTCGTCCAGCAAAAGAACGCGCGGCTTTGTCACTATGGCCCGCGCCATCGCCACGCGTTGACGCTGGCCGCCAGAAAGCTCATGCGGCTTGCGTTGCCCAAGCGAGCCCAGTTGCACGAGGTCCAGCACCTCAGAGACACGACGCGACTGCTCAGCACCGTGAACCTTGCGGACCGCAAGACCGAACGCCACGTTCTCGGCCACCGTCATGTTGGGGAAAAGCGCGTAGTTCTGGAAAACCATGCCAATCTCACGCGCTTCGACGGGCATGTCCTCGACAGGTTCGCCATCAAAGAACACTCGGCCCCGGTCGGGGTTCACAAAACCTGCTATGGTTCGCAGAAGCGTGGTCTTGCCGCTGCCCGAAGGACCCAGAAGGCCAAAGAAGCTACCCTCAGGAAAGGTCAGCGAGATGTCTTCCAGTGCATGCGTGCCACTGTAGCTCTTGCAAAGTCCCTCGACGCGGACTTCGGTCATCTTTCCCCTCCGAATTTCGAGAAGCGGGCAGCGATCAGCATGGCAGCCATCGACAACACGATGATGATCGTAGAGATCGCATTGATTTCGGGGGTAAATCCCTTGCGGATGGCCGAGTAGATCAGGACCGGCAGGGTCGTGTCGCCGGGTTCGGACAGGAAATACGAAACCACGAACTGGTCAAAGCTGACGGCAAAGGCAAAGAGCGCACCCGCAACGATGCCGGGGGCGATCCAGGGCAGGGTCACGGCACGCGTGACAATCCAAGGGCTTGCACCCAGCGACCGCGCTGCCTCCTCCAAAGTCCGGTCAAGGGTGGCAAGCCGTGCCGTGACCACGACGATCACATAAGGCAGCGCCAGCGCGACATGGCCAAGGATGACCGAAGGCGTGCCCCGGCCCAGCCCCACACCAAAGAAAAAGATCAGCATGGCCGTGCCGGTGATCAGCCAAGGAATCGCAATTGGTGGGAATAGGAGCACTTGCAGCACCCCTTTGCCCGGAAATTCATACCGCCAAAGAGCAATTGAGGCGGCAGTTCCCAGAACCGTTGCGATGACGGTCACCACAAGCGCGATCCAGATCGATCGCCAGGCCGAATTCAGAATAGTGTCGTTCTCCCACAGCTTTTCGTACCAGACAGTCGAATACTGAAAAGGCAGTTGGTAGAACTCTGATTCATTAAACGACATTAGCGCCATGACAAGGATCGGCGCATACAGGAAAAACAGGATCAGGCCGACATAGGCGCGGCCCAGCATGCCATATCGGCTCATAGCCGCGCCTTTCTTAGGACGGGGCTTGCCAGCGCAAGGATCAGAAGCACCACGGCAAGCAGAATGAAGGACAGCGCCGCCCCAAGCGGCCAGTTGAAGACGGCGACAAACTGATCTTCGATCACTGTGCCGTAATAGGTGCCGACCCGGCCTCCCAACAAGCGCGGCTCCATGAAAGACCCCACCACCGGCACGAAGATTAACACCGCCCCCGCGATCAGACCTGGTGAGGCCAGAGGCAGCACGATGCGCCACAGGATCGTCCTCTTCTTGGCGCCCAGCGACCGGGCTGCCTCGATCAGGCTGTCGTCTATGGCTTGCAGAGCTAGGTACGCGGTTAGGATCACATAGGGAAGGTAAGAATGGACCAGACCAATGACCACCGCGGTCTGGCTGTAGGCAAGGTCGAGCCGGACATCCCCCGGCAAAACGGCACTTGCCAGCTTGTCCAGCACGCCGTTACCTCGGAAAACGATGGCCCAGGAAAACACACGGACCAGCGAGTTCGACCAGAACGGCAGAATGACCAGCAGGAACACAGCCTCACGCGACCGGCCCTTGAACATCTTGGCTAGCACCCAAGCGCAGGGAAAGCCGATCAGGACGCATAGCAGGGTGACGATTAGCGCAAGCTCGACCGATTTCCACAACAGAAGCGCATAGGTCGGCGTCTCGAAGAAGGTGCGGTAATTGGCCAGAGTCGCGTGCCATTCGCGTTCACCGAATGGCACATCGCTGAGGAAGCTGAAAAAGACCATGGCCGACAGTGGCAGAAAGACCGCCACCGTCAGCCACAGATAGGCCGGGGACAACAGCGCAAGCGCGCGAAGACCATCAGTTCTGGCCAGTTGCGAGCTCATCGCGCGCGTTCCCTTTGGCAGGTGCGGTTACTGGGCGGCCTTGAGCGCCTGCCAGATCTCCAGATACTCGGCGCGCTTTTCGTCAGAAATCGGCTTCATGAACTGCACTTTGGCCACCACGCTCGGATCGCCCAACACGTTGCGGTTGAAGCTCGTCTCGGGCAGCGCCGCAGCTGCAACGGCGTTCGAAGTCGCGGGCGCCCCTTCGCCGTCCCACTTCACATAGAATGCCGGGTCAATCATCCAGTTCATGAAGGCATAGGCCGCGTCTTGTTTGGTCGAGCTGGTCGGGATGGACAGCCCGTCAAGCCAACCGATGGCACCCTCGTCCGGCACGACAAATGTGATTGGCATACCCTTGGAAATCGACCGCGAGGCTGAGCCTGACCAATAGGTCGCCACGGCAAAATCACCCGCCGCCATGGATTGGTTCCAGTCATTTTCTGACGACCAATAGGTCTTGATCTGCGGCATCAGCTCGGTCAGCTTGGCCTTTACCGCCTCAAGATCGGTGATGTTGTTCAT
>CAMAQU010000212.1 GCA_945860425.1 Sphingomonas paucimobilis | reverse complement strand
CTTCTGGCAGCCTGAAACCTAGCTGGGCTGGGGCAACCGGAGACTGGTTCGCATTTGTCTGACAGCGCCCTAGTCAACCTTACTTGGTCAACAGCGACATCCGCCCAAGCAAGTCCAGACCCATTTGGCCAAACAGATGCAGCAAGTCGATGGGTACCCAATTCTCTCTGATCAGACCTTCGTGGTGCAGGTAGAAGTCCATCACGCGCATAAACACGGGTTTTCCGGTTGCGGGCATGCCGCAGAAACCAGCTCCCATATGCATGGCGTAAACTGAAGGCCAGCCGCCCGTGACTGAATAGGGACCATCCCCGATGCGGATGTAGTGTCCTGCGCCGTTGCGGGCACGTTCGGCCATGACTTGGTCAAATGTACCCTGTGGGCGGTGAAACGCAACCCGGAATGGCAGCTGATGCCCATCTACGAAACCTTCGAGTCGGCGGGTTGTACCGATGCCCGCGGGGCCGTACCACATCATCTTCGGGTGCCAGTGGTCGCGCTGTGGCATGGCAATCAACGCTTCACGCGACAGGCTGCCTTGGTCGTCGAACTCGGCCAGCGTCTTATGCATGCGAAGAGTCTGTTCGAGGCTATCCCGGCCTTGGCTGGGATGAGAGGGCGCAAGGCGAACCCCGTCAGCCGTCAGCGGACTGGGCCACATGCCCTCGACCCCAAGGGATGGCGCTAGGGGCCAGACACCTGCCTGACGCATGACATCGAGGATGTCCCAGAGGAGGTTGGCCTGAACGACTCGGCCATCGTCGCTGATTTGCCAGACTTCACCGTAGCGCAGCCAGATTGTCTTACCTGTCGCGGGAATGCCCAGCCAATCGCCCTTCATCGTGCCGCAGTAATGACCGCTGGCGGCGATAAGGGTCTTTCCCTGATACCGCCCTGCAACAAAAATTGCATCGCGCCGTTCCAGATCTGGAAAGGCCGAGAAGAGCGGTAACCAGATTCTGGCCGTCGCCGCTTCCGATCCCCGCATTTCGTTCATCGGATGCGCCGCGCGCCATTCACAATCGGGCGCCGTTAGCTTCTCAAGCGCATTGGATAGGCCAGCCGCACCGGCCTCAGCCAGAAAGCCTAACCTTTGGTGGACCTGTGCGCGAAACCGTTCGTCCGGGGTCGCCGCGGCATCGAAGCCGTCGCTCAGCATTTGGTGCATCCCTGTTGCAGTCCACATCTTTAACACTGATGATGGATTCTGCAATCGTATGCAAGAAAGTTGTTGCATACGATTGCAATGCAAGCCAATCTTTTATGAGGCCGCGGAAAAAGCGGTGATTCCCGCTGAATTTGCGGGCTTATCAGGGAGAACAGAATGACAATGTCGATCCGGGGCTTTGCCCTGTCTGCCCTATTGGGAACCACCGTACTTGCGGGTACAGCGCATGCCGATTGCGGAATAGCAGCTGGAAAAGTGTCTATCATCGGCAACGACTTTCCTGCCGTTCACACTGTTGCCAATGCTGCCGCGGCCTGTGCCGCAGGCGCGGTTGAGGTTAAGGCGAACCTGACACAGGACCATGAAAAGCTGAATGCACCGGGAATGACCGCCAATCCGGCCGAGTATTCCGCGGCGATTATTTCGTCCTCCTCACTGGTAACGCTAATGGGCGGGGGACTGGTCCGTCCGCTGGATGACTTGATCGCGGCCCATGGCGCGGACATCCCCAAGGGCCAGTTGATCACCATCGATGGCAAGGTGATGGCAGTTGCCTTCATGGCCAATGCTCAGCACATGTTCTATCGCAAGGACCTTCTCGAAGCGGCCGGAGTTGCAGCACCGAAGACATATGAGGAGCTTCTAGCTGCCGCCGAAGCCGTGCGCGCGGGTGGCATGGCATCCCCCTTCTGCTCAACCTATGGCGTTGGCTGGAACTTGGGTGAAGAATTCGTCAACATGTATCTTGGCATGGGCGGCGCTTTCTTCAAGCCCGGCACTGCTGAGCCTTCAATCAACAATGAGAAAGGTGTTGCTGCACTTGAGATGATGAAGTCGCTGTCGGGCTATATGAACCCCGACTTCCTGACCTTTGACTCGAATGCTGTCACCGCAGAATGGGAAGCAGGCAACTGTGCCATCGCCACCCTTTGGGGTTCGCGTGCCGAAGTGCTAATGGATGGCAAGGATTCCGCCCCTGGTGTTGCAGAAAACACTGTTGCGGCAGCGACGCCGTCGGCTGGCGGAAACAGCTTCCCGGCGGCTACACTGTGGTGGGATGGCTGGTCGATCGCGACCAACGTCTCTGACGAAGACGCAGCAGCGTCTTTCATCGCGATGAAGGCTGGTGTTTCGCCGTCAATCTTGACTGCCGACACCATGGGCCAGGCAGTCTGGATGATTGAAGGGTATCAGCCCACCCCCGCGGCACAGGGCGTGGCTGAAAGCATCGCAGGCGGCGCGCCATCCTACCCGATGGAGCCCTATATGGGGGCCATGCATATGGCAGCCGACGGAAACCTTGCTGACTTCCTGACCGGGAAGGAAGACGCTGCCACGGCGCTGGCAGACATCGAAGCGGCGTACATTGCCGCCGCAAAAGAAAGCGGCTTCCTCAAGTAAGCCTTTTGGGCCGACGGTGTCGCTCCCGCGTCGTCGGCCCTTTATCCTTGTCAGCCCCGCCTCTCACCAGCCGCGCTCCGAGCCGTGGCTCCCAGAAGCCGTCGATTTGAGGCCGTTATGAAACACAAGACATTCCTGTGGTTCATTTTGCCCTCGGCATTGGCAATGCTGCTGTTCATCGCCTTGCCAATCGTCTCGGTCTTCCTGCAATCAGTCTTTGCCCCGCACGAGCAGGTGTTACGCGAAGTCGAGAATTGCGACGTTTTTGGGTGCAAGAAATCTACCACAGTCGACGTCGAGGCCACTGATGCGCTGAGCGAAGCTGCCCCGTTGGGCCGCTTTGTCGGAAGCGAGATCTACACCGACCGAAATCACCTAGCCCTGTCCGAGATCGCTACCATCTGGGCGTCATCCACCGGGGTTGGACACTTTACCGACCAAATCCTAAACTTGCCTTTCTACGGTGCCTTGGCGTTCACGCTCACATACACTGCAGTCGTAACACCGTTTGCAATCTTTCTTGGGTTCTGCATCGCTCTTGCCGTGAATGCTATCCCGCGCCTATTGCGCGGACCTGCCATCTTTTTCTCACTTTTGCCAATGATCGTGACGCCCTTGGTGGGTGCGCTGATTTTGTTCTGGATGGTGGATGCGCGCGGTATACTCGGATCGGCGCTTCAATCGCTTGCGGGTGACCCTGATCTGTCGGTCAAGGCATCGACGCCGCTGATGTGGACCATG
>CAMAQU010000211.1 GCA_945860425.1 Sphingomonas paucimobilis | reverse complement strand
GGTGCAGGTTGCAAAACCGCTGCCACCCGTCTGGGTGTAGCAATAGTTGGTCAGGTCACGCTTGAAGAACGGCGCGCGAACGCCGATTTCAACGCGCAATGCATCATCCATGAACTTGCCGATATACTGTCCGGAAATCTGGTTCAGCAGAGCAATCGACAAACGATCGCGCTGGCGCAGCGCATAGCCATCTGCGGTCAAGACCTTACGGGCATTGCGACCGCCAAATGGGCTTTCTGGGTTGCCCGCAGAGTCGAGATAGCCCCACTCACCTGTCTGACGGTGATTTGCGCGGTCAAAGGTATAGGCCAAACGCAGGCGGTGTTCCGGCGAAACTTCGTAAATTGCCGATGCCATCGCCGTCCAGCGACGGGTGTTCGTGTTGTTCGGCGTGTAGAAGCCAACACGATCAGCCGTGTCGCCATCTCCGTTATAATCCACGCCCGTACCCGTGGTAATGGAACCACGCGTGATCGCCGCATTTTCTTCCTGCAACGTATACCCACCGCCATTGGCCAATGTGTATTGGAAGGAAGCATCGGCCGTCAGGGTTAGCTGATCGGTAACCGTGAAGCGTGAGTTGAAGCGCGCATTGCCCGTGTTTGACGGATTAATACGCAGGTTGTGATAGTTTGTGCAGGTGAAACCAGTTGCGCCTTCATCCTGACGACCTGCGCCAGCTGTCGGCTTCACGCAGCGAACATCATTTTCAAAGTTGAGCAAGCTCTTGAACTGGTAACCGGCAATGGTCGACAGATCGAGCGGAACGGCCGAAGACACAGCAGTCGCCGCCGGGATAACTGCCGACGTGAACAGCGTGCGGAAATCGTTGACGCTAGGGTTACGATAGAAGTTGTTGCGGTTCTGGTTGTAATGGCCAGCCAGCGAGATGAAATCGCCATTATCGCCAATGGGCTGATAAATCTTGGCGTTATATTGCTGCTTTTCGATACGCCCCGGGCCCTTGAACTTGTCGTTGCGCGCCGTGCTGCCCGCAACCCAAAGACGCGTGCCACTGTCGTTCAGTTCGCCAAAGTTAAACAGGCCGAATGCACGGGTATAGTCATTCTCACCAACCGACATGCTGGCGATCGCTTCCATTTCCTTGCTGCCAAGGATCGTGCGATAATTGACGGTGCCACCAGCTGCCGATGCGGTCGGGCTGTCGACATCGGTCGTGCCGAGGTTGACGTTCACCTGCTCCACCAGCTCAGGATCAAGCTGCTGGTTCGAATAAATGGCATAGTTGCCGGAGTCATTCAGCGGAAAGCCATCAAATGTCAGCGAAATACGGTTGCCGTCAAAGCCACGGATACGGATGTTGCCGCCCGATGAGCCATAAGCGTCCGAGTTGGTGAAGTTCACACCGGGGATCAGGTTGATCGTGTTGAGAACGGTCTGACCGGCAGCCTGCGTCGTGATCAATTCTTGCGTGATGATGCCGCGCGCCTTGGTCGCGTCTGGAACAACAATCCCGGAAAGGCCGTCATCACCTGTTTGGGCGGTGACGATGATGTCTTCAACTGCGATAGAACCCGAAGACTGTGCAAAAACGGGCGTGGCGGCAACGATCGCGATCGTGGCGACGCCTGCGTAAAACTGCTTTCTCATGATTCACCCCTAAAAACTTGGCCGGACATGCCTGAAACGTCCGAAGGACTAGTCCGAACGGCTTGGCGCTCTTATCTTTCGGGTATGTGACAAACCAGTTTTTTTAGCCTGAATTTATTTTTTGAAGATAAATAGTTGCAAAAAGGCAACTAGCCTAATTCAAAAGACTATATGCTGATGACTACAGGCTAGCTCAGAGGTTCTCGGCACACAGGGCCAAGAGCAAGGCGAGGTTAAGCAAGGCTCATTTGAAAGCCTGCATCCAATTGGCGTTTAGAGTGAATTGAAATTTTTAACCCGAAATCGGACGGTTTCGGCCCTAAACATGCGGGTTTTAGGGGAAATGACGCAGCGGCACCGGAATATTGCAGATATCCGTTCCACCCGCTGGAACGTTGAAAAACGCATCGCGGCGGTTCGCCCGCGCCTCTGCATAGCGGCGGAAAAATGCGCTTTCTGTAGACAGATATTGAAAATGGGGACGCGCGCTTTCGTCCATCTCTGCTGCCAATCGTAGGGATTGGATCGTCACGCGCTCTTCGGCCTTTTCATAAAAGCCAAGCGGCCCCGTCCCCCGTGACAGGCTGGACAGATGCTCTATCCCCGCAACAACCCGCCCGGCCAAGGCGATGTTGCGATCCAAATGGCGCGGCGCATGGCCGATAACGACATAAAGCTCCGCCCCAGTCCCCGTATCGGGCGCAAGATTACGGCCAACGCCCATCATGCCATAGCAATGCACGGGCCAATTGCGGATGCCCTGTGCCGTGCGCTCTCCCGCGATCGGCCACCCCTTGAAAAAGCTACTCCAACGCTGCGCCGTATTTTTGGGCACGAACATGGGACCAAGCCCTTTCGGCTGAGGCAGCGCACCCGACGCGAGATAATCCGCATCCGTCATCTGCCGCAGTCCGCTGGGCAGAGGCTTGGCCGATGCCTTATCCTCCGCCGCCGGGTCACCCCATTGCACCACATAATTGTCCTGCACCCGGACAATCGCCAGCCCATCCCGCCAGTGCGCGCGCGCCAGCGTTCGGATGTTATCCACCCAGCCTAGAGAAAAGGGCGCTGGCATGAGCTGAATGACAACCCGCCGCCCCCTGCCCGCCGCATCGGCCGTCAAATCCATGATCAATAAATCTTCTGGCGGAATATCGATCCAATCCTTCATCGGGGCTGCCGCCACGATTTCGGACGGGGCCAAGGGCGGGCTTGGCGCTGCTGCCAAAAGCGGCAGAGCAAGCATTGGAAGAAGTCAGCTTTTCATAAAGCGCATAATTGCACACCACCAAGCCTTGCGAAACCTATCGACGCACGATAGGGCGCATCCCTTCCAGCGCGAATTAATGGATCGCCTGAGTCCGGACCTGCTTTAGCCAACCAGCCAGCAGCCCCCCGGCAGGCAAAATGCGGAGCGGTGGCCGAGTGGTCGAAGGCGCTCGCCTGGAAAGTGAGTATACGGCAAAACCGTATCGAGGGTTCGAATCCCTCCCGCTCCGCCATTCTTACTTAGCGAACACTTACTCCGGTTTCCCGGGTCTATTCAGTCCAGTGTTTGCTGGAGACCGGTAGCGCGCTGACTGCTCCCACCGCCAACACTTCCCAGATATCTCAGATTTTCTCTGGCAGATATCCGATGTTACCAAAACCGCTCCCCGATAGACGCGTTGCTAGGACACCCCCTATCCCCCATCAAAATTCTG
>CAMAQU010000210.1 GCA_945860425.1 Sphingomonas paucimobilis | reverse complement strand
AGCCGACTGGGCCAGTAACGCGCGCCGTTTCAGGGGCGCCTTACTCTTCTCAACATATTTGCGAATGGTGTCCGGCAAGCAGACAAATTCTGCGACGACGGCCTCATCGTCGAACGGGCGCAAGCGCTCCCGGTTCTTGGCGGTCATTCCACTTTCTTGAACCGCAACCCGAGCTGTAATGCGCTTAAGGCGCATATGTTCAGTCGGGTCAACTTTGACCCAGTGAAGTGCAACCTTGGTCAGAAAGGTGGACATCTGCGCAACGCCGCCTGATGTTTTCCCACCCCGCCGTTGCATCAGATAGTTCAGGATGCGTTTGACATTCTGCACCTCAACCAGCGTGGATATCCCGGTAATCGTATTCGGATCGACACCCGAATGCGCAAGGCAGGACGCTGCCGCGCGCATCTGATGGCGCCGTGTTTTGATGGTGGCAGGACGAACGGGACGCACAGGCCCAAAATCATCACTGTCATCATCTTCGTCGAGCAGCGCGCCTTGGCTCAGCCGTCTCAGATAGGCCTCTACGTCTGCCTCAAAGGATGCCGGAAAATACGCAAACGGATATGAGTAGCTATCCCGCTTGCTCGGCCGCTCCAAGATGATCTGTGGCCATTCAGCATGAAGCCTAACGGCGCGCTGCCAGCACCAGATAAATGCATCCGAGGCCTTCTCGGCATTGGCCCGCATCCGGTTCTCAAAAATGGCCTCGGTGTATCCCGTCAGATGTGCAGCGGTCACATTGGAGGGCGTGATACCAGATGAGCTTAACCAACGGGTCGCCGCCGAGAGGCCGCGTGACAAGCTTACAGGCAGGAGGTCGAGTTTGCTCTTCCAATCTGGGTGAATGGGGGCGGTGTTCCGGCTGGGCAGAAGATCGCGAACCAACTCAATCGCCTTTGCCAATCCAGAGCAGATATTGGCCCAGCGGCGTTCTGAGATGCCTTGGGCAATGGGTAACACCGCCTCGCGCAAAGGGCGGATGTCCTTTGGATGAGCGAGCACCGCGTGGGGTGATTTCCCCACCGCCTTGCAAAATGAACTAACAGCGCTTTTCAGATCGCGCTTGCGCGTGCCCGGTTCCAGCTGCTCAATGGCATCCAGCACATCTTGCAGGGTTGGTATCGTTGACCTGGTATTCATCGTTAGACCTTTTTCCTTGTCGTGAGGACAGGAGCGGACAGGAGGGGTGATTCGTGAATGCATATACCAATATTCTAACCCTATCGCTTGCAGGAACTAATCACGACACATTCCCAAAGTATTGATTTCACGCCAAAAAATGTCGCGATCAAATCGAAGCTGCCGACCAATCCGAATGACAGTCAGTTTGCCGGATTCAACCATGCGGCGAAGGGTGCGTGGCGAGATGCGAAGTTGATTGGCTGCTTCGGTTAGTGTCAGTAGATGAGGACGCAGCTCGGAAGCGTCATCGGGTCTGGCGGATGATGAATGGAGGTGGCCGTTGCGCACCCATTCAGGAAGCCCGGCGTCTGTTGGTGGCAAAAGCGGTTCGTTCGTGCGAATCATGACCTGCATCGCATGTCAGCAGCTTCGCCTGAGTGCGGGGCCAAAACCTATCTAAACTAGTTGGAGGTTATGGTCTGGAAAAGCTAGAACATAACCTTGCCAAGGTTGGGGTCGAGGGTTCGAAGCCTTTCGCCCGTTCCAGTTTTCCTCGGAAAATCTGGCCATTGGGAAAGCGCTTCCCTTGGGGCACGCACATCATCTCAGCATATGTTGCTTAGATTTACTGCTTACACTTTGACGGGCGCAGATGGGTTCGCCTTTGCGGCCTTTTCTGCCAATTCTCCATAGGCTCGCAGCCCCCATCGAGACGTTGCAAAAGCCCCTAGGCATCCCAGTACGGCAATCAGCGACAATGCTGGCGCAATTTGGCCAGTTCCTCCGAAAATCCATTTATCAGCTAATGGCACCGCCAACATGCCGATGGTTAAGCCAACCAAGGCGTTTGTCAGCAAGAAGAGCGCCGAGTTAATCCCCCGCATCTGCGCCGGGGACGCGAGTTGAATAGCAGCAGTGGAGCAAGCGAAATAGGTGTGGAAAGCAAAACAGGCGGGCGCGAAAATGCCCAGCACGAGAACAGGACTGTTCATGAGCGGCGCCGCGGACGCTGGAAGGATGACAGCAGCGGCAGCAAACATCACGACCCGCATATTGGCATCATGATGGTCGGCAAGCGCGAGCCTTTCTGATAGGCGGCCACCAATGATTGAGCCCAGGCTGCCGCAAACAAGGTAAATCAAACCTAACCAGAAACCTGCCTCAGCTGCGCTTAAGTCATGCGTGCGAATCAGGAGCGTGGGATACCAGCCTGTGATGCCATAGCCGTAAATCCCGAAGAAAGCGGAGCTCAGGTGGATTGACAAAAATACGCGCCGGTTGATCCAAAAATAGCGCAAAGCCGCGCCGAGGCCAGGCATTTTCGGGGCATCCCCATCGGTCGCTTTGCGTCGTTCTGGTTCGGGTATCAGGGCCACCAAGGCTGCAATTAAAATGCCAGGCAGGGCAACGGCGATGAAAACAATCTGCCACGGCTGCACGCTTCCCAACAGAGGCAAGGATTGCTCGCCCGCCCGCGCAATGGCCGCCACAACTGAGCCGCCCAGCATCAGCGCCGCTCCCCCGCCAATGGTGATACCCAGCGTATAGATTGACATCGCCCGCGCTAACCTGTGCGAGGGATAGGCATCACTAAGATAAGAGTGAACAGACGGGGACAATGTTGCTTCGCCGACGCCAACCATCACTCGGGCTAGAAATAGGGCAGAAAAGCTTCCAGTCAGACCGCACAGCGCGGTTGCGATGCTCCACGTAATGACGCCGCCGATAATCAGCTTCTTCCGCGAAATCCGGTCTGCCGCCATACCAAAGGGAAGGCCAGCCGTTGCATACAGAAGCGCAAAAGCGGCCCCTTGCAACAGCCCCATTTGAAGATCGCTCAGCCCCAAGCTTTGGCGAATGGGATCAACCATTAACCCCAGGATCTGGCGGTCAACAAAGGAGAGGATATAGGCAGCAAGAAAGACGCCCAAAGCCATATTGGCCTGTCGAAGGGTTAGGCTTTGTTGCGACGCAGCTGTGGTTTTCGCGCCCATCATCTTCTCTCCCCATGGCCCGCCAATATGAATGGCGCCCCGCTGGGATGTTAACAGCGGAGCGCCAATTTGTGACAGAGATTTTTAGAACTTCTGGTTTACAGCCACATAAAGCACCCGACCGCGCGGATCATGTAACAGCAGCAACGGCTCTAGGGCGTTTCCGGAAACAATCTTTTCACCAAAGCGCTATTCTCAAAAAATCGAA
>CAMAQU010000209.1 GCA_945860425.1 Sphingomonas paucimobilis | reverse complement strand
ATGCGCCGTTCCAGCGCCGCTTCCACTTCCGGGTTGCCGCGCTTAACCGCTGTGGACGTCACAATAACGGCAGCGTCCCCAATATTTTCCGCCGCGTGGCCAATGGTCACGCGAATGCCCTTGGCCCGCAGGCCTTCCACAACATAGCCTTCGGCAATGTCAGAGCCTTGAACATCATAGCCAAGATTGTGCATCACCTCTGCAATGCCGGACATACCAATGCCGCCAATGCCGATGAAATGGATTGTCCCGATACTGGTTGGAACCGCCTTCATGCCCCTGCCCCTGCAAGCTTAAATTCTTTTGAAACGCCGACCATTTGCGGGGCCGTTGGGCGATCCAGCGCCTCAACCAGATCCGCCAAATCCCCTGTCGCATTGGGCCTGCCAATGCCGCGCGCACGCCCTGCGGCGTCCATCAATTTTTCTTCGCTCAGGCCAATTTGATCAATCGCCTGAGCGAGCCGGTCTGGCGTAAAGTCTGATTGGGCCAGCGCGCACGCGCCGCCTGCCTCAACCATTTCCTGCACATTGGCGCTTTGGTGATCATCGGTCGCGCTGGGCAATGGGATGAGGATGGCAGGCCTGCCGGCACAGGTTAGCTCTGCAATGGTGGACGCCCCGGCACGGCCAATCACCAAATGGGCCTTGGCCAAGAGATCGGGGATATTTTCAAAGTAAGTCGCAAGTTCTGCACGGATACCCAGGTCTGAATAGCGCGCCCGCACCCGATCCACATCTTCTGCACGGCATTGCTGCGTCACATGAAGGCGCGATGCTGGTATGGACAGGCGGGCAAGCCCATCGGGCACAACATCGGACAAGATCGTCGCACCCTGGCTGCCCCCAATTACAAGAATGCGGAGCTGTTCTTTCGCACTAAGCGCCGGGAAAGGCTGATCCCGAAGTGCCAGCACCTCATCGCGCACCGGGTTGCCGACCAAATGGGTCTTGCCAAGATATCCACCCGGCAAACGCTTCATCTTTGGATAGGCAACGGCGATGGCATCGACAAAGCCAGCAACCATGCGGTTCACACGGCCGAGCACGGCATTTTGTTCATGCACCGCAGATTTCACGCCTGCCGATCTTGCCGCAAGCAAGGCGGGGAAGGCCGGATAGCCGCCAAAGCCGATCACAGCCGCAGGCTTCACCTCGTCAAAAAGTTTCAGCGCAAGCGCCCGGCCGCCATAAATGGCGCGCGCACCCGGCAGCCAGCTTAAGGGGTTCTTCGTGATCCGCCCAGCCGGTAGAATATGAGTGTCTGCGCCGTCAAACAGGCCGGGGATTTTCGCCCCGCGTGCATCGGTGATCAGCGAGACCTGATGCCCCCTGCGGATCAACTCCGCGGCAAGCGCATGGGCGGGCATCATATGCCCCCCGGTTCCCCCAGCTGCGAGAACAAAGTGCCGTCCGCTCATCGATCGCTCCATTTCACAACATAGGGAGAGCGGCTGAGATAGGGATTTTTCCGCGTGAAGGCGAGCAACAGGCCAAAACCTGCGCAAAGGGCGATGAGGGACGAGCCGCCATAGCTGATAAAGGGCAAGGTCATGCCCTTAGAAGGGGCGATCCCCACATTCACCGCCATGTTAATCATCGCCTGGGCTGTGAATTGCGTAATCAGGCCCGTCGCGGCCAAAATGAGAAATGGATCATCCTCATCCAGCAGCTTCACAAAGACCCTGATCGCCATTGCGAGGAAAACGCCCGCAATCGCCAGACACGCGACAAGGCCAAATTCTTCTCCAATCACCGAAAAAATATAGTCGGTATGCGCCTCGGGCAGCCTGAACTTCAGTTCCCCCCCACCCGGTCCCGTTCCAAACAAACCGCCCGCCGTGATGGTCGCATGGGCGCTGTCGGTTTGGTAGGTATCCCCGCTTTGAAACAGAAAATTGTTAATCCGCTGGGTGGCGACAGGATAAAAAAGATAGGCAGATGTAATCCCGACCGCTCCGCCGCCCGCAAGCATCCCGATGATCCGCCAAGACAGTCCGGTTACGATGATCATTGCAAACCACATGGATGCAAAAACAATGGTCTGGCCAAAATCCGGCTGCATCATCAATAGCCCCGCGACAGCGCCTGTCAGCGCAAAGGACAGCGGAAGAACCGGCAGGCTCTCATCCTGCGCCTTCAGCGACAAGAGCCAGGCAATGGCGACAACGAAAAAGGGTTTTAAAAATTCTGAAGGCTGAAATTGCGCAAAGCCAAAACCGATCCAGCGTCGAGCCCCGTTGGCCTCAACCCCAATCAATGGCACGGCGGCCAGGCAGAGAAGAAATATCCCCGCCAGCGTCAAGGCGACACGACGGGCCAGCTGCTGGGGCATCATGGAAATGCCAATCATCACGGGCACCCCCAAACACACCCACAACAATTGACGCCAAAAATAATGGAGCGGTGCCAGTTGGAAGCTGACATCTGAATAGCGATGCGCCGACGCCGGCGACGCGGCCGCAACGGCGATCAGGCCGATTGAAATCAAAATGAGCACCAGCAAGAGGAGCATCCGATCAATTTCCCAAAACCATAAGCCGATGGTCGACTGATCTGATCGGCCAAGACGGGGGGGGCGTTGCCGTTTGGGTGTGCCATTAGAAGAAGCGGACGAACCAGCCATCACAGCGCCTCCACAAGTGCGCGAAAGGCATCGCCGCGCGCTTCAAAATCCCGAAACTGATCGAATGAGGCGCAGGCCGGCGAGAGCAAGACCGTCTCTCCGGGTAATGCCGCCCGCGCCGCCGCTTCAACAGCGGCATTCAATGTGTCCACCTGCGTGACCACCATGTGCGGCTTCAAAAGCGCGGCAAACATCGATGCCGCCTCCCCAATTGTATAGGCCGCCTTTACATGGCCGAAATGCGGGGCGCAGGCATCAAGATCATCGGCTTTGGCTTGCCCCCCCAAAATCCAATGCACCACCGGATAGGCCGCAAGGGCAGGCGCTGTTGAGGTTGGGTTAGTGGCCTTGGAATCATTGACGAAGAGCACGCCCGCCCGTTCCCGCACCCGCTCCATACGATGGGCAAGCCCCGGATAGCTGCGCAAGCCTGCCTCAATCGCTTCATCATCAACGCCCAAGGCGCGGGCAA
Organism: Sphingomonas paucimobilis; assembly: GCA_945860425.1. Taxonomy (GTDB): domain Bacteria; phylum Pseudomonadota; class Alphaproteobacteria; order Sphingomonadales; family Sphingomonadaceae; genus Aquisediminimonas; species Aquisediminimonas paucimobilis_A. The sequence continues at coordinate 234 of CAMAQU010000209.1, read as the reverse complement.
CAGCCTTAGCACAGGCGACGTTTTGCGCATTATGCGGCCCTTGCAGCGATGGCCAAAGCGTCTGATCGGCAATGTCATGTGCCGATACACGGACAAGGCGATGGGCCACACGGCTTGCGATCATCCGGCTGGGATCGTCACCGGTCGCGATGACTGCTGTCTGATCTGCGTGCTGAAGGGTGAAGAGCCGTTCCTTGGCCGCTGCATAATCGGCAAAGCCGTCATAGCGATCCA
>CAMAQU010000208.1 GCA_945860425.1 Sphingomonas paucimobilis | reverse complement strand
CACGCTCGATCATATCGGCCGGGATGCTCGCCTCGTCCAAGGCCAGCGGAAAAGCGGCCGCCACATGCATGGCCAGCTGCTTACCAAGGGCTTCAAGCTTATCTGACGGTGCTTCGGATTCAAGAGCGACCAAGACGCCAATCTTGCCCATGCCGGGAACAACCTGGTTATGGACATAGGCCACAACCGAACCCTTATCGACCGTCAAACGACGGGCGCGGCGCAGCGTCTGGTTTTCGCCGATGGTGGCGATATTATTTGTGAGAACCTCAGCAACCGTGCCGCCCGTCGTATAGGCTTCATTCGCCAAAGCAGCCACATCGTCACCCTTTGCAAGGACGATATTCGTGACGTTGCGAACAAAATCCTGAAACTGGTCATTCTTGGCAACAAAGTCTGTTTCGGAATTCACTTCAACAGCCGCACCGCTCGTACCGCTCACAGCAACGCCGACCAGCCCTTCAGCAGCCGTTCGGCTCGACTTCTTAGACGCCGTCGCCAAACCCTTGGCGCGCAGCCAATCAACAGCGGCTTCCATATCGCCATTGGCTTCGGCCAGTGCCTTTTTGCAGTCCATCATGCCTGCGCCCGATTTCTCGCGCAGATCCTTGACCATCAAAGCAGTAATATCTGCCATGTTCATGTCCTTTCGGTTCTAAATACCGTCACCCCCGCCGAAGCGGGGGCCAATGGGTCGCGCCAATGGCGCGCTTTGGCATCCCGCCGATGCGGGACTGACGAAAACAATTAGGCGTCGGTGAGAACGGCTTCTGCCGGGGGCACATCCATGGCCCCCAGATCGACACCGCGCGAAGCAGCGGCCTGCTGGCCACCCCGCGTGGCAGCAGTTGCAACAGCTTCACAATAGAGGCGAATTGCACGACTGGCATCGTCATTGCCCGGAACCGGGAAAGAAATGCCATCGGGAGACACGTTCGAATCGAGGATAGCAACAACCGGAATTCCAAGGACATTTGCTTCCTTGATCGCCAATTCTTCCTTGTTCGCATCGATGATGAAAATGACATCAGGAATGCCGCCCATGTCGCGGATGCCGCCGAGCGAAAGCTCCAGCTTGTCGCGCTCACGCGTCATCTGAAGGACTTCCTTCTTGGTGAAGCCCGACGTGTCGCCGTTCAGCGTCTCTTCCATCGTCTTCAGGCGCTTGATAGAGCCCGAAATGGTCTTCCAGTTGGTGAGCATACCGCCCAACCAACGGTGATTGACGAAATGCTGACCCGATGCACGGGCGGCGTCCGCAATCGGACCCTGCGCCTGGCGCTTCGTGCCAACAAACAGCACCTTGCCACCGCGAGCTGCTGCCTGCGACACGAAGTCGAGGGCGCGCGCGAACAAGGGCACGGACTGAGAAAGATCAAGGATATGAACGCCGTTGCGATCACCAAAGATATATGGCTTCATCTTTGGGTTCCAGCGATGCGTCTGGTGACCAAAATGCGCGCCAGCTTCAAGCAACTGGTGCATAGTGACAGTAGGAGCTGCCATAGGATTAAGTCCTTCCGGTTAGTCCACTGAGAGGCGAGAACGAAGCAGATGCTTCGCACCGGTTTATTTGCCTCCCATGCGGGATTGAGGCGGCGCGATTAGCGCGATCCTCATGTCTTTGCAACCCCTATGGCAGACCCAAGGTCTTGTGAGCCTGCAGCGTCAAATGCCATTTTGGATTGTCCATCACAAATTGAATGGCCGCCGCCACATTCTCGGCTAGAGCCGGGCTGTCCATGGGCTGGATCAGAAAATGGTCAAAGCTCCAGCTTTCCATATCCTGCCAATCACTTCCAGGCTGCGGCCACACCAACTTCAATTCCTGACCAGACCGCTGAACGACCTGGCTGCCCGCTTTGGGGCTGATACACAGCCAATCAATGCCGGGCGGGGCTGCGAGCGTTCCATTGCTTTCCACGCCAACTTCAAAACCGCGATCCTGAAGGGCGCGGATCAAGGCGACATCAAGCTGAAGCATCGGCTCGCCACCCGTGATCACAATATAGCGATTAGACCGATGAAGCCGCCCCCAGCACTGCTCAACCGCGTCAGCCAAAGCCTCCGCCGAAGCGAATTTACCGCCGCCCTGCCCGTTAGTACCAACGAAATCGGTATCGCAAAACTGGCAGACGGCCGACGCGCGATCTTCCTCGCGCCCAGACCATAGATTGCACCCGGCAAAGCGCAAAAACACGGCCCGACGCCCGGCCTGCGCGCCTTCGCCCTGCAGCGTCAGGAAAATTTCCTTAACGGCATAGGTCATGACAGGACGGCATAGCCCGTTGGGTCAGCAACACCTGCCTCAACAAAGCCCTTTTGACGCAGGCGGCAGCTGTCGCAAACACCACAATGAAGGCCCTCTGGCGTTGGATCATAGCAGGACCAGCTGAGGCCCAGATGAATGCCAAGCTCCGTACCCGTGCGCACAATATCCGCCTTTGTCATGTGAACCAGCGGCGTGTGGAGCCGGAAAGGATCGCCTTCGACCCCTGCCTTGGTCGCCAAATTGGCAGTGGCCACAAACGCATCGATGAACTCAGCCCGGCAATCCGGATATCCAGAATAGTCCAGCGCATTCACACCAATGGCAATGTCGCGCGCGCCAACGGCTTCCGCCCAACCGAGACAGAGCGACAGAAAGATCGTGTTGCGCGCAGGGACATAGGTGACGGGAATACCCTCTCCTACCCCCTGCTTCGGGACTTCTATCTGCCGATCTGTCAGGGCAGATCCGCCAAAGGCCGAGAGATCAAGGGGCAAAACAATATGCCGCTCTGCCCCCAACTCCTTGGCAATACGGGTCGCCGACTCAATCTCTATTTTGTGACGTTGATTGTAGTCAATTGTCAGGGCGAAAAGCCGCCACCCCGCCGCGCGCGCCATGGCCGCGACAACCAACGAGTCCAATCCGCCTGAAACAAGCGCGACCAATGCGCCGTCCTTTGGTGCTTTCGGAAAAATCATGCCGCCAGCTAAAGCCAGTCGCGGCGTCTTTCAAGCAGTTCAGGGCTTTGCGCGTGAACAATCCCCAATGCGGCGCGCCTCAAATGAAAACGAAAAGGGCTCCTGATACAGAAATCCTTGAGTTTCAATCTGAACGAGCCGGGATGTTTCAACGCGCAAACGGGTCTGCCCCTGCCCTGCCCCTGCACAGGAATAATAGACGTCGGCATTCTTAGGCTGATTAACAATAGGAAAGCGCGAACACGCCCGGCCCGGATGGCCCAGCTGAAGCAAAACTGCCGGGTCTGTGACGCACATGGACCGGCCAACATCGCGCCCACTGGTCGATCGCAAGTCCCAAAGACCAGCCTCAATAGATGATAGGGCCTGA
>CAMAQU010000207.1 GCA_945860425.1 Sphingomonas paucimobilis | reverse complement strand
TCACCCGCTATGGCTTTGGTCCCTTTGCTTGGTATCGGATTGTGGCCGGCAGTGTTGCACTGGTTTGGTTGAACAGAATCGGGTGAGCTCTAGCCGCCAATCGCCTTTTGGCGGCGGCGCTGGACGGAGGAGCCGATCCCCATGGCTTCGCGATATTTGGCAACAGTGCGCCGCGCGAGATCAAAGCCTTGATCTTTGAGGAGATCGACCAGCGTATCGTCCGACAAAATGGCCTTGGGCTCTTCGGCTAGAATCAGCGCGCGAATAGCGTTTTTTACCGCTTCAGCCGAAATCGCATCCCCGCCATCGGCAGAGGCGATGCCGCTGGTGAAGAAATATTTCAGTTCAAACATGCCACGCGCGCAGGACAGATATTTGTTGGAGGTCACCCGGCTGACGGTTGATTCGTGCATGCCGATGACATCCGCAATGTGCCGCAGCGTCAGCGGCTTGAGATGTGCGACGCCATGCCGGAAAAAGGCGTCTTGCTGGCGCACCAATTCGGTTGCGACCTTTAGGATGGTGCGCTGGCGCTGATCCAGTGTTTTGATCAGCCAATTGGCAGAGGTGAGGCACTCATTGAGCCAGGCCTTGGCCTTTTTGTCCCCGCGACCATTGCTCGACAGTTCGGTATAATAGCTTCGGTTGAGAAGGAGCCGGGGCAGGCTTGCCGAATTAATCTCCACGGCCCAGCCTTGCGCGCGCTCCACCACAAAAATATCGGGCGTCACGCTTTGAGTCGGCTCGCCGCCAAAACGCAGACCGGGTTTTGGATCATAGCTGCGCAATTCGCGGATCATATCCGCCATATCCTCATCATCGACGCCGCACATGCGTTTTAACTGGGGCAGGCGGCCAAGTGCGAGCAGATCAAGATTGTCGATCAGTCGCGCCATGGCCGGATCATAACGATCGGCCTCGCGCGCTTGCAGCGCGATACATTCGGCAAGCGACCGGGCACCGACACCCGTCGGGTCAAAGCTCTGAATAACGCGCAGGGCGTTGGCCACGTCTGCCGGGTCTGCGCCCAATTGGTCGGCAATGTCCGGCAATGTGGCGGTCAGGTAGCCCGCTTCATCAATATGCCCGATAATGTGCGCCGCGATGACCTGATCTGCGCCGGATAGCGCTGAGCGCGCCTGCGCCAACAAATGGTCCTGCAGCGAGATGTCGGCCATGGCAAAGCTATCAAAATCAGGGCTGTCGTCGTCGAAACTGCCTGATGGTCCGCCATTTAATCCCAATGCGCCGTCGAGACCGGGCCCGCCATCGGCGGCGCTATCATGATGGAAGGTGTCTTGCGCATAATCGGCATCCAACGGCCCCTCTGCATCTGGTCCCGCATCGGTGCGGACAAGTTGGTCCGTTGTCGGCAGGTCCTCTGAGAAGTCCTCCGCATCACGCTCATAGTCATCGCCAATAGCGTCCGCCGAATCCTCGGGCCGATCTTCGCGTTCCGCCTCTAACAAAGGATTGCGATCCATCTCTTCAGAAATAAAGGCCTCAATCTCAAGATTTGAGAGCGCCAGAAGCTTAATCGCCTGTTGCAGCTGCGGCGTCATCACCAGCGACTGGCTTTGCCGCAAGTCGAGGCGGGGGCAGAGCGCCATGGCTATAGGCTAAAGCTCTCGCCCAGATAGAGACGGCGCACATTCTCATCCGCGACCAGATCTTGTGGGCTGCCGGAAAAAAGCACCCGACCATCATAAATGATGCAGGCGCGATCCACGATGTCCAGCGTTTCGCGGACATTATGGTCCGTGATCAGCACGCCGATCTGTCGGTTCTTCAACTGTTTGACCAAGCCCCGAATATCCGAAATTGAAATCGGGTCGATGCCGGCAAAGGGCTCATCCAGCAGCATGATGGATGGGTCAGCGGCCAAGGCGCGCGCAATTTCGCAGCGGCGGCGCTCCCCGCCCGACAGCGCCATCGCAGACGACGTCCGAAGGCGCGTTAGCCCAAATTCATCAAGCAGTTGTTCCAGCCGCCCCGCGCGTGCGTCCTTATCTGGCTCTGCCAGTTCGAGCACGGTTGAGATGTTCTGTTCAACCGTTAACCCTCTGAAGATGGAGGTTTCTTGAGGAAGATAGCCCAGACCCAAAATCGCCCTGCGATACATGGGTAGGGACGTAATATTCTGACCATCCAGCTCAATTCGTCCGCCATCGGGTTTGACCAAGCCCATGATGGAATAAAAGCAGGTCGTCTTGCCCGCGCCATTCGGCCCCAACAGACCAACGACTTCCCCGCGGCCAACCGACAAGGACACATCGCTTAGAACAGTGCGCGTATCATAGGATTTGGCGATGGACACGACCGAGAGGCCATTGTCGGTCCCAGCCATGCTGGCCGGAGCAGCGTCGAGAAGTGCGGCTTGTGTCATCATTGTCCCTGTTGTGCTGCGGATCATAAGGTGCAGAGGCAGATTGATGCATCTGTCCCAATTGGCAGGATTATTGCATACAGGGCTGGGAACACAATATCGACGTACCTGAAACCTGCGCCATTTCGTCGAAGAACTAAGCCAATTGGTTAGTTATTTCGATCCGATACGGTAAATCGCCCGCTGACTCGCGACTGGCCGCCTTGAGATCCGGTTGTCTGGCCATCCATGATGGCGCGGCCGCTTTCCAGATCAATGACCAACCGCCCGCCGCGCACGCGATTGCCCCCTTGGTTCAGTTCCACATTGCCCAGCACTGTAATGATGCGGCGGTTGAGGTCATAGACGGCAAAGTCGCCGCGCGCCGTGTCGCTGGCGCTGCGGATGAAAACGCCGCCTGAGGCATCAATGCGGTCAATGTCCACAGTGCCGCTGTCCCGCGCATAGGCAACGGTTAGCCGCGCAGCCGTCAGGTTCAAATCGGCCTGCCGCACAACAACATTGCCGGAAAAGACGGCGCGGTCGGCGCGGTCCTGCACTTCGATAAGATCGGCCTCAACATCCACGGGTGATTTCACATTATGCCCGCGCAGCGCCTGTCCCACTGCGGGAACGGCAAGAAGGGCGGCCAAGCCGAGGAGCAGGGGAAGTTTGCGCATAGTCACTATCTGGCCTGACCTTGCACGATATGCAAGCGGGCGCGGCCGTCCAATGTCACCGTGCGGGCATTGAGATCCGCCTTGATGGTCCCGGCACTAAAGGTGCCCAGCGGCAGCTTCCCAGAGACAGCGCCGCCACTGGCGAGCTTGCGGGATTTGAGGCTGACCGCCACATTATTGGCTTCAATCCGATATCCATCGGCCGTTTCAAAGCGGAGCGGGCCATCCACCTGCACAATTTCCCGGCTCATGTCATATCGGCCGGCATTGGCGGCAATGGTGGCTGGTCCTTCTGCCATTTGCAGCCGCGCC
>CAMAQU010000206.1 GCA_945860425.1 Sphingomonas paucimobilis | reverse complement strand
AATGTCCGAAGGGCTTCCCGACTTCTGTGCCGGATAAATCCAATAACCACGATCATAAAGGTCCCGCGGTATATTGGTCGGGTTCGCCATGGGTGTCAGGATGCCACCAGGGTGGATCGAGTTGACGCGGATCTTGCGTGGCCCAAGCTCAAGCGCCAGTGCCTTAGTAAAGCCCCGCACCCCGAATTTGGACGCGCAATAGGCCGTCAGGGAATTCGCACCGGAAATACCATCGGCCGAACTCATATTGACGATACTGCCGCCGCCTGCGCGTTCCAGCGCGGGGATAGCTGCCTGACAGCCAAACATCGTCCCAATCAGGTTGACGTCGATGATGCGGCGGATATCGGCCTCTGTCAGGTCGTCGAGCCGCTTGAATGCGATGACGCCGGCATTGTTCACGAGGCAATCGAGCCGACCGAATTTGGTTTCAGCGGCAGCGACAACATCGTGCCAAGAAGACAAGGATGTGACGTCATGCGCGATAAAGGCCGTGGCCTCCCCCAGTTCAGCCGCAAGCGCCTCGCCCTCTTGCGCCAACACATCGGTGATCAGCACCTGTGCGCCCTCTTCCACGAAGCGGCGGACTATGCCTTCGCCAATGCCGCGCGCACCCCCTGTGACCAGTGCCACCTTGCCTTTAAGCCTTTGCATCGAATCTATCTCCTGTTTGTGAGTGTTGATTAAGCGCTGGATTCAGCGTTCACAATGCGCAATCATGAAACCGAGGCGGGAATATGCCGCAAAACGCGAAGGAGTAAGGATGTCTGGTAACGCATTATTCCCGAAAGGCGCGGCCCTTGTCCTTGGGGCGAGCGGCGGGATTGGCGGCAGGGTTGCAGAAGTTCTCTCACGCGACGGCGCTGATCTGGCTCTGGTCTATAATCGAAAAGCGGATAAGGCCGAAGCCGTTGCCAGCGACTGTCCGACGCACACGACGACCCACAAATGCGACATCACCGATGCGGCAAGTGTTGGCGCCCTGATCGACACCGTTATCAAAGAACATGGACGCATCCACACGCTCGTCTGGGCGGCCGGACCGCTGGTCGAGCAGCACCTTTTGTCAGAGACCCCCATGGCGGCATGGCTCAAAGCGTTCGAGGTCGAAGTCCACGGACTGTTCCGCCTTGTGTCAGCCCTTCTTCCTCATATGCGGGAACAAGGCGGCGGCTCAATCGTCCATTTGGGGTCTGCTGGGCATCTGCGCTGGCCGGACCGCGACGGGCTTTCTGTCGCGCCCAAAGCAGCGAATGAAAGCTGGCTGAAGGGGCTTGCCCGCGAAGAAGGCCGCCACGGCATCCGGGCCAATTCGGTTCTCGTCGGCGTGATCGACGCCGGCATGTTCCATGAACTAATGGCAAAGGGGGCTTTTCCGCCGACTTGGGTTGAGGAAACCCAAAGGATGCTGTCTGTCAAACGCTGGGGGCAGCCGGAAGAAATTGGCTATGCCGTCAGCTGGCTCGCCTCCGCGCGCGCCGCTTATGTGACAGGCCAGCAGATCAACGTATCTGGCGGCTTTGGGCTTTAAAGGAGGAGAGACATACAATGACCGTTAACCCCGCACTGGTGCCCGTCCTTGAGGCATTTGCCGCATTTGCAGATACCGACTGGTCGCAAATGCCAGTCGATGTCGCACGGGCTATGATGGACGCACCGCTCGCGAATGGGGAGCCGCTCGCCATGGCCAAAGTTGAGGACCTGATCCTTGACCTGCCCGGCCGCACAATTGGGGCGCGCTTCTACGTTCCGGAAGGTTCGGGCGATACGCCGCCAGTCGTGATGTATTTTCACGGGGGCGGCTGGGTCCTGGGCAGCCTCGACACCCATGACGGCACATGCCGCGAACTGGCCCGCGCAAGCGGTGCTGCGGTCCTGTCTGTCGACTATCGCCTCGCGCCAGAAGCGCGATACCCGGCCGCCGCTGAGGACTGCTACGACGCCTGCATCTGGGCTGAAGCCCATGCCCAACATCTGGGGATTGACGCGACCCGCATGGCCGTTGCCGGCGACAGCGCCGGGGGCAATCTGGCCGCCGCCGTTGCGGTGATGGCGCGCGACCGGGGAGGTCCTGCTCTCCAGCATCAACTGCTCATCTATCCGGTGACGGACACCAATTTTGAAACGCGCTCTTATGCCAATAATGGTGGTGGGGAATATTTCCTATCAACCAGCGCGATGAAGTGGTTCTGGTCCCACTATCTGGGCGAAACATCTCCCATGGATGCAGCGTTGGCCCGCATCCTCCATGTTGAAGATTTGACCCGCCTGCCTTCAGCGACGGTCATCACAGCGCAATATGATCCACTGAGGGATGAAGGCGATGCCTATGCCCAAAGGTTGTCGACAGCAGGTATTGCGACCGACCATCAGGTTGCAGACGGCATGATCCATGGCTTTTTCGGCATGACACCAGCTGTTCCCGATGCAATGAAATGGGTCGACCATGCCGGCACCAACTTGCGCAAAGCGCTGTCCTAATGGCCGCCTATTGCGCGCCACAGGAGCTGCATGACCTGGCCTTTCTTTACGCTCAGGCAGTGGATGGTCGCGACGCGGATAGGCTTTTGTCTGTCTTCACGGATGACGGTGCGGTGATGGGCTTTGGTGAAAACCCGATTAGCTTTCGCGGCGAGGTAGGCTTGCGCGACATGACGGAAAAGCTCTCCGCCTTTCGCATGACGATGCACAAAGTCTTCAACCAAACGTTCGAGGTAGCTGCCGACGGGAACATCACTGGCGAAACCTATTGCGTCGCGAGCCACATCCTGCCTGGCAAGGATTGGCGGGTGATGGACATGGCGATCCGCTATCACAACAGCTACCGCCACCTAGAGGACGGCTGGCGCTTTTATGAACGCAGGCTTGAAGTGCTGTGGGTGGAAACGCGCGCTGCATCCCCCTTCACAGCCAGTATGATGAAAGAAGATTTGGGAGATTTCGTTTGAGCGGCCGACTAACTGACAAGATCATTTTCATCACCGGTGCTGCATCCGGCATAGGCAAGGCAACGGCCGATGCCGTTCGCGCCGAAGGTGGCGTCGTGGCGGCTGCCGATATTGGGGCGATCGAAGGGCTCAGCCACAGAGACACTGGCTATACTCTGGACGTGACCAGCGAAACAGCGACGAAGCAGACTGTAGCGGCCATCTTGAAACATTATGGCCGGATCGACGGGCTGATGACGTGCGCGGGCATCTCCGTTGCTGGAACCGCCACCCATTTCGACTTAGCGGACTGGGACCGTGCTCTGGCCGTCAATCTGACGGGTACGATGCTCTCCGCGCGGGCCGTACTGCCCCACATGGTCGCCGCTGGTCACGGGTCTATTGTGACGGTGTCGAGCATATACGGCATCACCGG
>CAMAQU010000205.1 GCA_945860425.1 Sphingomonas paucimobilis | reverse complement strand
TTGAGCGGACAATTGACGGCGCAGTTGCAGGACCTGCTGAAGAGACGCGATTTTACGGGCCGTTTAAGCGCGCAAAACCGACCGATCTGTCTGACGCCGAATGGGCCGAGATGAAGGCGCAGGCCGTTAAGCTGATCCGCGATGTCCTGACACCTGGCTATCACCAGTTTTCGGCTTTTTATGTGAAAGAGTATCAACCCAAATGCGCCAAGCGTGTGGGGGCCTCCTTCCTTCCCAATGGTCCGGCCTATTATGCCTTTCGCGCCAGAACGCACACCACGACCAATTTGACGCCGGATCAGATCCACCAAATCGGCCAATCCGAAGTGACGCGCATTTTGAAACGAATGGACGAGGTGGCCAAATCAGCAGGCTATCCCGACCGCCAGACGATGATTGCCAAGCTGCGATCTGACCCCGCATATTATGCGACAACGCCCGAGCAATTGATGCAGGCCGCCGCGCGACAGCCCAAGCTGATCGACGGAAAGCTGCCCCAATATTTTGGGAAGATGCCCCGCCTGCCCTATGGCCTGCGCGAAATCCCCAAGGAAACGGCGGAAACGACGACCACGGCCTATTATGCCTCTGGCTCTTTGGCGGGCGGCATTGCTGGGTTTTACTATGTAAACACATCAAAGCTGAACCAACGCCCAATCTATGAATTGCCTGCGCTCACCGCGCATGAGGCCGTGCCCGGCCATCATTTTCAGGGCGCTTTGCAGCAGGAAATTGACCTGCCAGATTTTCGCAAACACGCCGCCTGGTTCACCGCTTATGGCGAAGGATGGGGGCTGTATTCCGAATATCTGGGCGAAGAAATGGGCCTTTATGACACGCCGGAAAAGATGATGGGCCGCCTGTCCTACGAGATGTGGCGCGCCTGCCGATTGGTCGTCGATACGGGGATGCACAGCAAAGGGTGGACCAAGGCACAGGCGATAAAGTTCATGGCCGACAATTCGGCGCTGAGTGCCGCCAATATTGAGGCAGAGGTCAATCGCTACATCTCTTGGCCCGGCCAAGCGCTCGGCTATAAAATCGGGGAGATTAAGATCCGCGAATTGCGGGTGAAGGCGGAGGCGGCACTGGGGCCGAAGTTCGATCTGCGCCGCTTCCACGATGCGGTGCTGGGCCAAGGCGCTGTTCCGCTGGATGTGTTGGAAAGTGCAATCACCCGCTGGATTGCAGCGGAACAGGCCCGATAAGGCGGAGAGTGCAAAAACCACTTTCCTACATTTAACCGATCTGGTTATCTCTGATTCGTTTTTTGAACCGGAGATAACCAGATGTCGCTCATCGAAGGCATATTGTCCCCCATCACCCAATTGCTCGATAAGATCATTCCCGATCCTCGCGCCCGGGATGCAGCGAAGCTTGAGCTGCTGAAACTTCAGGGATCGCAAGAAATGGATGTCCTGCGCGTTCAGCTATCCGCCATTGTGGCCGAGGCTGGATCGACCGACCCTTGGACAAGCCGGGCGCGACCGAGCTTTCTCTATGTCATGTACGCCATCATCCTCTGGGCCATCCCCATGGGCCTGATCGCGTCGGTCCGACCAGAAATGGCAAAGGCCATTGCCACGGGCATGAACGCCTATCTGGCGGGCATCCCCGAACCGCTTTGGGCGCTCTTCGGCACAGGCTATCTTGGCTACACCGCCGCCCGCCAATGGGGAAAGGCCAAGGGGGTGGATAAATAGGCGCGGCTTGCCTTGCCCCCTGCCCGCTGATAGCGGCGAAGCCATGTTCAACAACACGACAACGCCGCTTTCGCTCCTCCTCTCCCGTCGATCGGGCAAGCCGCGCGATATGATCGCCCCCGGCCCGGATGCCACGCAGATGGGCAACATCCTGCACGCGGCAAGTCGCGTTCCCGATCATGGCAAGCTCGCCCCGTGGCGATTTGTGATTGTCGGCGCGGATCAGCGGGAGGCGCTGGCCGCTCTGTTGACCGAGGCCTATCGGGCGGAAAAGCCCGATGCAGGTCGGCTCGAGCTGGAGGCGATGGAGCAATTCGCCCGGCAAGCACCTTCACTGGTCGTTGTGCTTTCGTCGCCAAAGAAGGAGAGCAAAATTCCGCTTTGGGAGCAGGAACTCTCGGTGGGTGCGGCCTGCATGCAATTGCTGAATGCCGTCCATGCCCAAGGGTTTGTCGGTGGCTGGCTGACTGGTTGGCCCAGCTATTCAGCGGCGGTTCGTGCAGCTTTTGGATCGGAGGAGGAGAGGATTGCGGGCTTTATCTTCATCGGCTCCCCCAGCAAAGCGCAGGAAGAGCGGCCCCGCCCGGAACCGGACGCCGTCATAAGTCACTGGATTATCTAACGCATTATTTTCGTGACTCGCCACTGCCTTGCTGTATTAAGGTGGCATGACAGTGGCAAGCTTTGACGAGATCCCGGTTTATCTCCGCCTGCGCGGGATGCTGGCGTTTGAAATTATTGAGGGCAGATATGCGGAGGGCGATCAATTGCCGTCTGTGCGGGCCTTTGCTGCGTCCACAGGCACCAATCCGCTGACCGTCGCCAAAGCCTATCAGACCCTGCAGGATGACGGACATGTGGTTGTAAAGCGCGGGGTGGGCATGTTTGTTGCCCCCGGTGCGGTCAATGCCCTTAAGGTGCAAGAACGGGACGTGTTCCTAACCCGCATATGGCCGCGCATGCGCACCCTGATTGAGCGGCTGGATCTCGATCTCGTCGAGCTGATGGATAAAGAGCCGGCCTGAGCCGCAGTGTCGGCGGCGTTAGGCCCCGACGAGCAACCCCGCCAGCGCCGCGCTCATCAAATTGGCAAGGCTGCCCGCCAGCAAGGCCTTCAACCCCAAACGCGCAATGACGGCCCGCTGATTGGGGGCAAGCCCGCCAGTGACCGCCATTTGAATGGCGATGGAGCTGAAATTCGCAAAGCCGCACAAGGCAAAGGTGACAACCGCAACCGTTGTGGCGGAGAACGTTTGCTTCATCGGGCCAAGCTGGGAAAAGGCGACAAATTCATTGAGCACAATCTTGGTCCCAAACAGGCCGCCTGCCGCCTGTGCTTCAGACCAAGGCACGTTCAGCATGAACATGACGGGAGCAAAGAGCCAACCCACAATCTGCTGAAAACTAAGGTCAGGATAACCAAACCAGCTGCCCACACCCGCAAGCAAGCCATTGGCCAGCGCCACAAGGGCAACGAAGGAGAGAACCATTGCGCCCACCGCAACGGCCAACCGCACGCCCGTCTGCGCGCCTTCGGCTGCGGCCATGATGATGTTGGCTGGCTTTTCATCGCCAAAGCGAATTTCACCTTCGACAACGGGTTCCTTGCCATAATCGGCGGGATCATCCGGCATCATCAGCTTGGCCATCAAAATACCGCCGGGGGCAGACATGAAACTGGC
>CAMAQU010000204.1 GCA_945860425.1 Sphingomonas paucimobilis | reverse complement strand
GGGCCGCCGTGCAGAAGATTGAAAAGGCAAAGGCTCCAGTGCTTGTAATTGGCGCAGGTGCAAATCGCACGATGACCAGCCGTATGCTGCTGCAGTTCATCGAAAAGACCGGTATCCCCTTTGTGACCACGCAGCTGGGCAAAGGCACGATTGACGAAACGCACCCGAAGTTCCTCGGCTGTGCCGCGCTCTCCGCGAGTGATTTTGTGCACCGCTCGATTGAGCATGCCGACCTGATCGTCAATATCGGTCATGACGTCATCGAAAAGCCCCCCTTCTTCATGAAGGACGGTGGCACGGAGGTGATCCACATCAGCTCCAAATCTGCCGAAGTGGACCCGGTTTACTTCCCGCAGATTGAAGTCATTGGCGATATTGCCAATGCGATTTGGCAAATTAAGGAAGACGTGGTTCCCTCTGGTGCCTGGAATTTCGATTTCATGTACAAGGCCCGTCAGGCCGAGGTTGCGCATACCAAATCGCTTGATGGCGATGCTCGCTTCCCTATCTTCCCACCCTATCTGGTGCGCAAGGTGCGTGAAGCGATGCCAGCCGATGGTATCATCTGCCTTGACAATGGCGTCTATAAAATCTGGTTCGCCCGCAATTATGAAGCGCGTCAGCAGAACACGGTTTTGCTCGACAATGCACTGGCGACAATGGGCGCGGGCCTACCATCTGCAATGGCATCGGCAATGGTCTATCCAGAGCGCAAGGTTATGGCCATTTGCGGCGATGGCGGGTTCATGATGAACAGCCAGGAAATGGAAACGGCTGTCCGCCTTGGCCTCAATATTACGGTGCTGATCCTCAACGACAACAGCTATGGCATGATCCGTTGGAAGCAGGCCAATATGGGCTTTGCCGATTGGGGCCTGACCTATGGCAATCCGGACTTTGTGAAATATGCCGAAAGCTACGGGGCTAATGGCTATCGCGTGGAAAGCGCAGCTCATCTGCAAGAGCTGCTCACGCATACGCTGAACACGCCCGGCGTCCATCTTATCGACTGCCCCGTTGATTACAGCGAGAATGATCAGATACTGAATAAAGACATTAAAGAGCTCAGCAAAAAAGTCTGAGCGACTGATCATAAGGACGACTGTGATGAAGCTTCGGGACACCTACCCGCTTTACCTGGCGAATGAGGCTCTTCAGCCCAATACCGACCTTGCGGTCACAGACAAGTTTACGGGTGAAGTGGCGACCCGGGTTGCGCTTGCGGATGCAAAGATGATCGACGCGGCTATTGCGGCGGCCGTTGAGGCTGCGCAACCTATGGCGCGCATGGCCAGCTATGAACGTCGCGATGTTCTGCAGCATTGCGTCGATCGTTTCATCGAGCGCAAAGATGAACTGGCTTATGCTCTGTGCGTTGAGGCTGGAAAGCCGATTAATGACTCCCGCGGTGAAGTGGGCCGATTGATCGACACGTTCCGGATTGCGGCCGAAGAATCCGTGCGGATGACGGGCGAAGTCCAGCCGCTGGACATCAGCCCGCGTGCACGCGGCTATCAGGGGATTTGGAAACGGGTTCCCATTGGCCCCTGCTCCTTCATTTCGCCGTTTAACTTTCCGTTGAACCTGGCCGCACATAAGATTGCCCCTGCCCTCGCCGTTGGCTGCCCCTTCGTTATGAAGCCGGCCAGCCGGACGCCGTTGGGCGCCATCATCATGGGCGAAATTTTGGCGGAAACGAACTTGCCCAAGGGGGCGTTTTCCATCCTCCCCGCAACGCGGGACGGAGCAGATTTGTTCACGGTGGATGATCGCCTGAAGCTACTGTCCTTCACGGGATCGCCCGATGTGGGTTGGGACCTCAAGGCAAAATCGGGCAAGAAGAAAGTCGTGCTCGAGCTGGGTGGCAATGCAGCGGTTATCATCGATGCCGATGCTGATCTTGACGATGCCGTCGATCGCACTGTTTTCGGCGCATTTTACCAATCGGGGCAATCCTGCATTGGGGTGCAGCGCATTCTGGTGCACGATGATGTCTATGATGCCTTTAAGGCAAAGCTGGTCGCCAAGACGTCCACTCTGATTGCGGGCAGCCCGCATGATGAGAAGACCTTTGTTGGGCCGATGATCGACGTGAAGGAAGCGGCACGCCTCGAAAACTGGATCAAAGAAGCCATTGGAAAGGGCGCAAAGCTGCTCTGCGGTGGTCAGCGTACGGGCGCAATGCTCGAAGCGACTTTGCTGGAGAATGTTGATCCCGAAACAAAGCTGAACCGGGAAGAGGCATTCGGTCCTGTCGCCTTCCTAGTCCGCTTTGGCAGTTGGGATGAGGCTCTGCATATCTGCAATGACTCGAAATTTGGTTTGCAGGCAGGCATTTTCACGCGCGACATCTTCAAGATTTTGGACGCTTGGGATGATCTGGATGTGGGCGGCGTCGTGGTCAATGATGTGCCCAGCTACCGGGTGGATAACATGCCCTATGGCGGCGTGAAGGATTCCGGCATCGGCCGCGAAGGCGTGCGGTTTGCCATGGAGGACATGACGGAAATCCGGAACCTTGTGATCCGTCGGAAATCCGCCTGATATTGGCATGATATTTCTGAAATAACGTAATTTTTTGAGGGGAAGTAATATGGCGAAGCATGATCACGTAAATCTTGCAGAATTTATGGGCGGGGTTGCACGTCGCAATCCGGGCCAGACTGAATTTATTCAGGCAGTGCAAGAAGTTGCTGAAGATATTTATGATTTCATGGAAGATAAGGAAGATTATCACCGCGAACAGATTCTGCGCCGTATTGCAGAGCCAGATCGCGTCGTCAGCTTCCGCGTCTGCTGGGAAGATGACAATGGCAATATCCGCGTTCAACGCGGTTGGCGCGTCCAGAACAACAATGCCATTGGCCCCTATAAGGGCGGCATCCGGTTCCACCCCAGCGTGTCAGAATCCATTCTGAAGTTTCTGGCTTTTGAACAGACCTTCAAAAACTCACTGACGGGTCTGCCCATGGGCGGCGGCAAAGGCGGTTCAAACTTCAACCCTAAGGGCAAGAGCGACCGTGAAATCATGCGCTTCTGCCAGAGCTTCATGAATGAGCTCTATCGCCATATCGGCCCCGATACGGACGTTCCCGCAGGTGATATTGGCGTTGGCGGCCGTGAAATTGGCTTCATGTTCGGCCAGTATAAGCGTCTGACCAATCAGTGGAACGGGGTGTTGACCGGTAAGGGTCTTGAATATGGTGGCTCTGCCATCCGTCCGGAAGCAACCGGCTATGGCGCGGTTTACTTCCTCGCCGCTATGCTGCGGACAAAGGGGCAGGATTTGAAGGGCAAGACCGCCGTCATTTCCGGATCAGGCAATGTCGCCACACACGCCGCCGAAAAGGTAACGCAGCTGGGCGGCAAGGTGCTAACTCTGTCAGACAGCAGCGGCTTTGTCCACGA
>CAMAQU010000203.1 GCA_945860425.1 Sphingomonas paucimobilis | reverse complement strand
CGCATTGCTGGCGGCACGGATGAAATTCTGCGCAACATCATTGCCGAACGCGTACTCGGCCTGCCGGGGGAAATCCGCCCGGACAAGGATATTCCGTTTAACGAGGCAACGAAGCTCGGCCTGTAATACGTCCTATGTCGTCATTCCTGCATAAGTGGGAATGACGACATACACGCTGCGTGCTGCGGCCTATGTTGGAGCACAGCTTTTTTGGCTAGACTATTCGGCCCTGCGTCATTCCCGCGTGGGCGGGAATCCATAATCTCAAATATCGCAGAAAGGGCGTCCTGTTCCGGCTGGCCGGACCCCTAAGGATTCCCGCCTGCGCGGGAATGACGCATTCATTTTTTCACACTCAGCCAAGGCTTTTCGAGGCTTGCTCGAAAACATCCTTGCTGAGGTTGGGAGTCGCCAAGATACGCTCTAGCTCCGCCCGCATCAGCGTCTGCCGCGCCGTATCAAACCGCTGCCAACGCCCCAGCGGCGGTAAAAGCTTGGCCGCTGTTTGCGGATTAATGGGATCGAGATCGAGCAATATGTCTGCCAAGAAGCGGTAGCCGCTACCGTCGCGCGCATGGAATTGCTGCTGGTTCATAGAAAACGCCCCAGCCAGCGCCCGCACCCGATTGGGGTTGTGCAGCGTAAAATCAGCATGCCCCTTGAGCGCGCGCACGGCTTCCCCCGTATCAGGCCGAGCCGACAGCGCTTGGGTTGAAAACCATTTATCGATGACAAGCGCATTGTCCCGATATCGGTCATAAAAGGCCGAGAGCGCATTTGTCCGTTCAGCGGCATCGCCATTGGCCAGCGTGCCAAGCGCAGCAATCCGGTCGGTCATATTATCCGCTGCCTCAAATTGGGCAAAGGCAAGCGGCCCGGCATCATCTGCGCGTGCCGCCGCCAGATACCCCAGCGCAACATTGCGCAACCGCCGCGCGCCCTTCGCCTCAGGCGAATATTCAAACCGCGCGGCAGCATGGCTGTGATACGCGGCCTCCCAAAGCCCCTGAAGCTCGGTGCCAAGATCCTGCCGAAGCGCATTTCGCGCCGCATGGATGGCTTCGGGATCCACTTGATCCATCTGATCGCCGATCAGCGCCTCTGATGGGAGCAGAACCGCCTCCCCAATAAAGGCCGCGTCCAGTGCATTATTGGTGAGCGTGGTGCGCACCGCCGCGATGGCAGGCGCATGATCGGCAGCTCCCGTGGAGACGGCATGGATCAGCGTATCGAGCATCAACTGCTGCATCGCCTCAAACCGGCCAAAGGGATCATCATCATGCGCCGACAAAAAGGCGAGATCAGCACGGCTCCGATCACTCTCAATCACCACTGGGGCGGAAAAGCCGCGATTAAGTGAGATGATGGGGCGCGCGCCTTTGCTCAAAGGAATTTCGGTTCGCGCGTCCGTTAGAATTTCCAGACGCTCCCCGTCATGCGCGCCCGTCGCCCGATCAAAAAGCGCGAGCTTGATTGGGATGACCATTGGCTGCTTATCCGCTTGCCCCGGCGTGTCGGGCAGCGATTGTTCAAGGATCAACCGATCCCCCATGACCGTCGCCTTGACCTTGGGCGTCCCGGCAGTTGCATACCAGCGCCGAAACTGGCTGAGGTCTTGCCCGCTTGCGTCTTCCATCGCGCGGACGAAATCTTCGCAGGTCGCAGCAGTGCCGTCATGCCGATCAAAATAGAGGTCGCTGCCTTTTCGAAAGGCGGTCTGACCCAGCATTGTGTGGAGCATGCGGATAATCTCCGCGCCCTTATTATAGATGGTGGCCGTATAGAAATTTGAAATCTCGATATAGCTTTCCGGCCGAATGGGATGGGCGAGCGGCCCTGCGTCTTCCGGGAATTGCGCGGCCCGCAGCACGCGCACATCCTCAATCCGCTTCACCGCAGCCGACCCCTGATCGGCAGAGAAGCATTGATCGCGAAACACGGTGAAGCCTTCTTTCAGGCTCAGCTGAAACCAATCCCGGCAGGTGACGCGATTGCCCGACCAATTGTGGAAATACTCATGCGCAACCACAGCGGCCACGGCATCATAATCAAGGTCGGTCGCGGTATCGGGATCAGCCAATATGTAGCGCGAGTTAAAGATATTGAGGCTCTTATTTTCCATCGCGCCAAAGTTAAAATCGGCAACGGCCACGATGTTAAACTGACCCAGATCATATTCGCGACCATAGACATCTTCGTCCCAGCGCATGCTGGCCTTCAGCGCTTCCATGGCGTGTGCGGTCTTGGGCACATCCACCTCTGCCACCCAGATGGCGAGATCGACCGACTTGCCCGACTGCGTCGTAAAGCTGTCGCGATTGGCAAAGAGTTGCCCTGCGACAAGCGCGAACAAATAGCTGGGCTTCGGGAAAGGGTCGGTCCATTCCGCCCAATGGCGTCCGCCCGCCAAATCGCCCGACCCGGTCAAATCGCCATTGCCGAGCAGCACCGGATAATGCCCCTTATCCGCCGTCATGCGAACGCGGTATCGGCTGAGCACATCGGGCCGATCGGGAAAGAAAGTGATCCGCCGAAAACCTTCTGCTTCGCACTGGGTGCAGAGCAGACCGCCCGACGCATAAAGACCCATGAGCTGAGAATTGGCCTCTGGCGCAATTTCCACCTCAGTCTCCAAAACCGCCTGATCGCTTGTGATGGGGATGACCAAAGCACCCTCTTGCAGCGACCACCCACTGGCCATCGCACCATCCAGCTTGACGCTTAAGGGCGTCAGGCCATCGCCATCGAGCCGGATAGGCCGATCATGCGCGCCATTGCGAACAAGTGTCAGCCTTGCCCGAACCCGCGTCTTTTCCGGGTGAAGATCAAACTCAAGCGCGATATCCGGCACCAACCAATCGGGCGGCGTATAGTCCGCGCGGCGGATGACGGACGGAGCGGCGGGAGCGGTTTGGGCGTTGAGCATAGGCTAGATGTAGGGCCGCTGGCCGCTCAGGCAAAGAGGTGATGATCACACAAAACTATAAGGATCAATATCCACACTCACCCGCACGCGGCGGGGCCAGGTGAGCGTGCCGAGCCAGTCGCGCAGCACATGCTGCACATCGAGCGTGCGGCGCGCATGGACGAGGAGGCGCTGGCGGTGGCGGCCGCGCAGCATGGCGAGCGGGGCAGGTGCAGGGCCATAGACATCCATCCCCTCTAATTTGGGGGCGGACTCGGCAATTTGCCGCGCAATGGCTTCTGCCTCGCGCAGATTTTCTGAAGAGACGATGATGGCCGCAAACCGGCCAAAGGGCGGGGCATTTGCGAGGCGACGGGCCTCTGTTTCGGCGGCATAGAAACTTTCCGCATCGCCAGAAATCAGGGCGCGCATCACCGGGGCATCGGGTTCATGCGTTTGCAAATAGACATGGCCGGGCTTCACCGCGCGTCCGGCGCGGCCTGC
>CAMAQU010000202.1 GCA_945860425.1 Sphingomonas paucimobilis | reverse complement strand
ACCTCGTCAGCAAGACCGGCGAACAAATCTCGATAAAGCCGATGTGCGCCCTCAAGGTCAAAGTCATTGACCGATGATCCCTGAACCTCCAGCCCCCGCCGAAGCTGGGCAACCAATTCAGTCAGAGAGTCTAGTCCCGCTGGCACGGGCGCAATCACAATTTTGGTATTGGTCACCAGCTGCACAAAGGATTGCGTGCGGCCGATAAGGTAAACCAACATGCCCTCATCCGCGCCCAGGCGACTGCGCAAAGCATCAGTGGTCAGCGCCTTCGTCTCAGTGATAGAGGCGTAGGCGGGAAAATCGTTTGTAAGGGTCTTTCTGAGGTCCGCGACAGCTTGGCCTTGAGCAGCAATTTCTGCTGAAAACTGCTCTTCAACTTCGGCGCTTCTCTCTTGAACCGATAAGGCCTGTTCCGTCGCAAGACTCAGCCGTGCTTCACCTTCCTTCTGGATCGCCGCTTCAAGGCGTTGCAATAAATCTGCCAGTTCTGGTGTCTCGGCAGACAATCGCGCCGACGTTAGCGCCATTGTGCGGTCAAAAATGGGCGCGCTGACGAGTTGGAAGGCATCAAAAGCCTCGGCAAAAAGGCCGAGCTTTTGCGCCGGGTCGTCATAAGTCTGCGCTTCTTCGACAATGGCTTCTGCAAACGGGATTAAGTCTTCTGCGCGAAAGGGCGCGCTGCCCTTGCCCAGCAACTTTGCCGCACCGATTGCCTCACGAAAGGCGATGATTGCCGAAACGCGCATATGCTCGGCTTGATATGCCCGCCCAAGAGCAACACGCGCCTGAAGAGTGGCCACGCCTTCACCAAAAAGCTGCTGGCGCAGCTCAATCGCTTTTTTGAGGTAAGCTTCTGCGGCCGACAATCGCCCTTGAGCACTGCTCACATTTCCAATCGTCACCAGCAGGTCTGCCTCCCACCAAGGCGGCTCGCCGATCACACGCTTAATGATCAGCACGGCCTCAGCAACGTTGGCATAGGCGCTTGTGACATCACCCGTTCGCAACAGCATGCCGGCCTCTAGGTTCAGGGCCATTGCCAGTTCGGCTTCCGACCCGCTCGCGCTGGTGGGCGTTAAAGAGCCACTTGCACTGCCGCCATTTGCCTCTTGCGCCGCGATCTCACGCCAAAGCGCGGTTGCGCCCCGCGCAAGGGTCAGGGCGTCTTCATGTTTACCCTTATTTGCCGCAAGATAGGCCAGATAGCTGCTCATCCGGGCACGATCAGCTGCCTTTGGCGACTTCTCGACAATGGGGGCTGCCCGTCGGAGGAGCGCATCGGCCTCGTCATAGCGTCCCTGATTGCTTACAGACATAGCCAGATCCATTAGAACGTCATTGGTGGCGATATCATCTTCACCATAAAGGCGTGTCTGAAGCTCCAATGCCCGACGAAACCCGGCCTCAGCCGCCGCAAAATCAGACTGGCCAGCGGAGGTGCGCGCCGTGCGCAAATAACCCGCAATTTTCTCCTTATCGGCTGTTCCGCCAATGCGGATCGGCGTTGACCACAGTGCCCGCACTTCGTCCGCTTGCTGGGTTCCAGACGTCTGTGCGGCATCAATCCCCGCCAACTGACGCAGAACAATATAGGCAGACGCAGGCCCCTCAGCCACGCGAAGGACGTTGCCCTGCGCTGTTACCACGACCAGCGTTGGCCAGCCATCACGCCGATGGCGACAGGGATAAACAAGACCTGTCGTCGATGCGTTCGGTGATAGCAGCTTCTTGGCAGGCTCACAGTCCAGATTTTTGACAATCGCGGAATAAGGTCTGCTCTGCTGAAAAACATCAGCCAAATTGCCGCTCTGGGTTGATATAAGCGCGTACGTTAGGCTGCCCACCGGACTTCCATCGCACAGGATAATCTGATTGCGGGGCAAGAGACGCGACGATGATGGTTCATCACGATCTTGCGCGGCGCATGTTTCACCAACAAGCGTCGCGAGGGGCTTTTGCGATACAGGCTCGGCTCGACCGGCAACAGGAAGACCTAGGATAAAGGCGGATAGAAGTACGCCGAGCCGAATCTTGCCAAGGTGAGCAACCTTGGACGGGCCCGATCGGTTCACCGGCTTTGCACCTTCACACGCCGCAGAGTTTGGATAAAATGTCCATTTCCGAAGCCGAACTGCCTCGACGCAAGCCACCAATTGCCCCCAATATCCTGCAGGCACGTTCGCCAAAGCAACAGCTTTATGAAACGCCCCGATTAAGGCCAAAATGGACAACAAAGACAATCTTCCAATCCGGCAACCTCGCAATTTGTCTCGCACAATTTTCCAGCTTTCGCGTACTGTTTCGCGGCCAAATTGGCTCTAATTATCAACCGTGTCGGCGATCTTATTCTCTAGCGGTCTGCGACATATTGGATAAGTCACTCTTGAGAAGCCGATCCTTAACAGGCATGTATAAATTATGGCCCAAATGTTCCGATCGATCAGCTTCAAAATTTTCAGCATTTCTCTTGGTCTCTTGATCATGATGGTTGCGGCCGCAATCTGGTCTGCGCGCTCGACGGAACAGGTGCATCGTCAACTGCGGACATTGGAATATTCCTTGTTTCCACTCGCGGGTACATTGGCCAAATTGGAAGCAGTGGTTCAGTCCCAACGCACAACCGCCGACTTCCTTCTTGTGACGCCGGACGATAAGGCTGTGCGGCTCTGCCTCAGCAAGGCAGGATCGCAGGGACAGTTTGCTAAGAAATTATTGGCGCAGGCAGAGGTTTATCTAGCTAGAGGCGCCAAGATTGCTGTGCTGGAACGCAACAAATTGGCCATGGCCCGGATACAGCCAATTATCGCGGAAATAACCTATCAGCAGAACCGACTGTCTAGAACGATAATGGATGCATGTGCGCGAGACGCAGATGCGCTGAAGATGAATGAGGCAAAGCTTCAAGCGGATGAAGTGCTCCGCTTATCTGCATCCGCAGCAACAGAAATTGATGATCTGGTTGAAACCGGCGCACGCATCGTGGCCGACAATCAAGAGACAGCTCTGCGGGCCACAATCCTCATGATTGGATCGGCGGCTTTGGTGGGTATCATGCTGGCCTGGATGATCTCTCGTGGGATGACGCGGCCAATTTTGCGCTTGCAGGCCGGCGCGCGCGCTGTTGGAGCGGGTTTGTTGGAAGACGCCCATGTCCCTGTGACGACGCGCGATGAAATTGGCGATGTCACGCACGCCTTTAACGGCATGATCGATGACTTGCTTGAGAAGGAGCGGATTAAGGAAACATTCGGCCAATATGTCGACCCACGGATCGTCGCTGGCTTGATCGACGGTGCACACCATTCTTCCGTCGGCGAAAAGCAGGTTGCGACGCTCTTCTTCTCCGACATTGTTGGCTTCACTTCCATTGCCGAACGCCTGGCGCCAAGCACCTTGGTTGATCTTATGAATGCATATTTTTCTGCGATGT
>CAMAQU010000201.1 GCA_945860425.1 Sphingomonas paucimobilis | reverse complement strand
CTGACGCAGGATATCGTCGCTGAACTGAACCTGTTGGTTCCAAATATTTCTATTACGCCGCCTGCAAATTGGCAGCCAGGTCAGCAGCAGGCTCGGCCCGCTGGTCCTCTACCGGCCGCACCAGCCCAGCAGCCCCAGGGTCGCTAAGTTAAAGGTGAGGGGGCAATAATGTCGAAGGATATTCGAGCGGTGCTGGCGGCTTTGCCGCACCGCTACCCCATGTTACTGGTTGATCGTATTGAAGAGATTGTCCCGGATCAGTCAATCCGGGCGATCAAGGCTGTCACGATCAATGAGCCTTTCTTTCAGGGCCATTTTCCCGGCCGCCCGATCATGCCCGGCGTCCTCATCGTTGAGGCTCTGGCGCAGGCGGCGGGCGTCCTTGCGATTGAATCGCTGGGTCTGGCAGGATCTGGAAAGCTCGTTTACTTTATGGCGATTGACGGCGCTAAGTTCCGTACGCCTGTAGAACCCGGCTGCTTGTTGAGCCTTGAGGTGGAATTTGTGCAAAAACGCGCCAGCGTCTGCAAATTTGCGGGCCGCGCAATGATGGATGGCAAGCTTGCGGCAGAGGCCAATTTTACGGCAATGATTGCGGATCCACCCTCTGCCTAATGGTCCTTTACTTGCCATGAACAACTTGTGCCGCTAAGGCGCGCTCAATCGATTTCCCAAGGCTGGTCGGAACCAGCCACAACCGGAGCAGTAAAATGAAAAAACAAGGCCATCCCGACTATCACATGATCAAGGTCCAAATGACCGACGGCACCGTGTTTGAAACGCGCTCCACCTGGGGCAAGGAAGGCGACACGATGGTTCTCGACATTGATCCGCTCGCGCACCCGGCCTGGACCGGTGGTCAGCAGCGTCTTCTCGATGCCGGTGGTCAGGTTGCCAAGTTCAACAAGCGTTTCGGCGGCCTCTCGCTCAAGCGCTAAGGCCTTCGGGCTTTTCAGTGTAGGAATTAAAAAACCCCGGCCTTTCGGTCGGGGTTTTTCTTTATTCCGCTTCGGTCGCGCCAATGGCCTCATCTGGGCTGGTCGCGTCGATGATATCCGTGTCTTCCGCCGGATCATCCTCCGCCTCGATTAAGGCCGCGCTGACAATCTGCTCCTTATCAGCCACATCAAACAGGCGAACGCCCGCTGTATTGCGGCCGATGACGCGCATGTCGGATACTTTCATCCGGATCATCTTCGCCTGATCGGTCACCAGCATGATCTGCGCCTGATCCTGCGCGGGGAAGCTGGCAACCACAGCGCCATTGCGGGCGATATTGTCGATATTGGTAATGCCCTGACCGCCACGGCCCGTCCGGCGATATTCATAGGCGCTGGAGCGCTTGCCATAGCCATTGGCGCAGACGGTGAGGATAAACTGCTCCCGTTCCGCCATCTCCGCCATGCGTTCTGCGGACAAGGTCGTTTCGTTTTCATTATCCTTCCCGGGGGCTGCGCGAAGATAGGCTTCGCGCTCTTCTGGCGAGGCGCCAGACCGGCGCAAAATGGACAATGAAATGACGTCGTCGCCACCCTTCAGGCTCATGCCGCGCACGCCGGTTGAGCTTCGGCTCTGAAACTCGCGAATGTCTGTGCCCATGAAACGGATGGCCTTGCCACTGCGCGATGCGAGCAGGACGTCATCTTCTTCGGTGAGCAAGGCAACGCCGATCAGCTTGTCATCGGCGTCTTCGCCTTCAAACTTCATGGCAATTTTTCCGTTGGACGGAATGTTGGTGAAAGCATCCATGCTGTTGCGCCGCACCGAGCCCTTGGCCGTTGCGAACATCACATGGAGTTTGCCCCATTCTGCTTCGTCTTCGGGCAGAGGAAGAACGGTCGAAATCGTCTCATCCTTGGCCAAAGGCAGCAAATTGACCATGGGCCGCCCGCGCGTATTCGGGCCGCCTTCCGGCAGGCGCCATACCTTCATGCGATAGACTTTGCCCAAGGTGGAGAAGAACAAGACCGGTGTGTGCGTCGATGTGACGAACAATTCGGTGACGATATCCTCATCTTTGGTCGACATAGCCGAACGGCCCTTGCCGCCGCGCCGCTGCGCCCGGAAGGTGTCGAGGCTCGTCCGCTTAATATAGCCGTCCACCGTAACGGTGACGACCATCTCTTCGCGTTCAATGAGGTCTTCATCATCTATGCCGTCTGCGGCAGGGGCAATTTCTGAACGGCGTGGTGTCGCGAATTCATCTCTGACAGCGATCAACTCTGTACGCATCACCTCGTAAAGCTTGACCCGATCTGCGAGAATGGCGAGCAGCTCTTCAATGCTCCCCGCCAGTTCCTTCAACTCGCCGCCAATTTCATCGCGGCCCAAGGCGGTTAGGCGGTGCAAGCGCAATTCAAGGATAGCCCGGATTTGCGTCTCGCTCAGGCGATAGCTTTCGCCTGTGATTTCGGTCTCAACGGCTTCAACAAGGCGAATATAGGACGCGATTTCGGCAATTGGCCATTCGCGCGCGCCCAGCTTTTCACGGGCCTCAGCCGGGCTGGACGAGCCACGGATGATCCGCACAACTTCATCCAAATTGGTGACGGCAATGACCAAGCCGAGCAAGATATGCGCACGATCCCGAGCTTTGTTCAGTTCAAACTTAGAACGCCGCGTAATGACTTCTTCGCGGAACTTGACGAAGGATTCGATGATATCGCGAAGTGTCAGCGTTTCCGGGCGGCCGCCGCGAATGGCGAGCATATTGGCCGGAAAGCTCGATTGGGCAGGGGTGTGCCGCCATAATTGGTTAAGGACCACATCGGGCGTCGCATCGCGCTTCAGATCGATAACGATGCGGACGCCCAAGCGGTTGGACTCGTCCCGAATATCGGAAATACCCTCAATCCGCTTTTCCTTGGCGGCTTCAGCAATTTTCTCAACAAGGGCATTCTTGCCTTGCTGAAAGGGAATTTCGGTCAAGACGATCGAACGGCGGTCGCCACGGCCTTCCTCGACAACATGGCGGGAGCGCACAATGATCGATCCCTTACCACTGGCATAAGCAGAGCGTGCGCCTGCGAGCCCAAGGATCAGGCCGCCAGTTGGAAAATCCGGTGCCGGGACATGCTCCATAAGCTCTTCATTGCTGATGGCCCCATTTTCCATATAGGCAAGGCAGGCATTCACGACTTCGCCCAGATTATGCGGCGGGATATTTGTCGCCATGCCGACGGCGATGCCGCCGGCGCCATTCACCAACAGGTTCGGGTAACGGGCGGGCAGAACGCGCGGCTCATCGCGGGAGCCATCATAATTTGGCTGAAAATCAACGGTGTCTTTATCAAGATCTTCCAGCAGGCTCATGGCCGGCTTGGCAAGGCGCGCCTCTGTATACCGCATGGAGGCTGGCGGATCGGGATCCATGGAGCCGAAATTGCCCTGACCGTCCATCAGGGGCAGGCGCATCGACCAATCCTGCGCCAGACGCGCCAAAGC
>CAMAQU010000200.1 GCA_945860425.1 Sphingomonas paucimobilis | reverse complement strand
ATCGACAAGCTGTTGCGCGATCCCAAAGTGTCGCGTGATTTAGAGGCGGACGCCGATTAATGGCGAAGCTCTATTATTATTATTCGTCGATGAACGCCGGCAAATCGACGACCTTGCTGCAAGCCGATTTTAATTATCGAGAACGTGGGATGGACACGATGTTGTGGACGGCCGCGATCGACAATCGATATGATACGGGCGCGATTAGCAGCCGAATTGGGCTGCGGGCAGATGCCCATATGTTTGCGCCGGAAACCGATCTTTGGGCGGATGTGAATGCTGAGGCGGCCCAACGGTCGCTTGCCTGTGTGTTGGTTGATGAGGCGCAATTCTTGTCGCGCGATCAGGTTTTGCAGCTCGCCCGGCTGGCCGATGAAGCCAATATCCCTGTGGTCGCTTATGGCCTGCGCACCGATTTTCAGGCGGAACTCTTCCCCGGTTCAGCAGCGCTTCTCGGCATTGCCGATACGCTGGTTGAAATCAAAGCCGTTTGCGAATGCGGGCGCAAGGCAACGATGAACCTGCGCGTCGACGCCAATGGCGACGCTGTGAAAGAAGGCGCGCAGACAGAGATTGGCGGCAATGACCGCTATGTTGCGCTGTGTCGCCGACATTTCATGGAAAAGGTTCGTGGCTGACGCCGCTGCCGCGCTTCATGGCTGGATCGTGCTCGACAAGCCCTTGGGGCTGGGCTCGACACAGGCTGTCTCTGCCATCAAGCGCGCCCTGAGGACGGCGGGGCATGCCAAGGCCAAGGTTGGTCATGGCGGCACGCTCGATCCGCTAGCGACGGGTGTTCTTCCCATTGCGATTGGAGAGGCAACGAAGCTGGCGGGACGCATGCTCGATGCCTCCAAAATCTATGACTTTACGATCAGCTTTGG
Organism: Sphingomonas paucimobilis; assembly: GCA_945860425.1. Taxonomy (GTDB): domain Bacteria; phylum Pseudomonadota; class Alphaproteobacteria; order Sphingomonadales; family Sphingomonadaceae; genus Aquisediminimonas; species Aquisediminimonas paucimobilis_A. The sequence continues at coordinate 2,573 of CAMAQU010000200.1, read as the reverse complement.
GACGCAGACGGACAGCCTTGATCTGGAGGGTGCCGTTATCGCGACAAGCGATGTTCGGCCGTCGCAGGCACAGATTGAGGCGATCCTTCCGCGCTTTACCGGCCCAATCCATCAGATTCCCCCCGCTTATTCGGCATTGAAGGTCGGTGGGAAGCGCGCCTATGACCTGGCGCGTGCCGGGGAAGAGGTTGTGCTGCAGGGGCGCGACGTGGTGGTTCATGCGCTGACGATCTCAAAGCCCCTGGGGCTTGTGGCGGTTACTTTGCGTGCTCATGTCTCCAAGGGGACTTATATTCGCAGCCTTGCCCGCGACATTGCCAATGCGCTGGGAACGGTCGGTCATGTGTCCATGTTGCGGCGGGTGAAGGCGGGGCCGTTCACGCTTGAAGGCGCGATTTCACTGGACATTCTGGACGAACACGCTACTACGCGGTCGCTTGGTGATCTTGTGTTGCCATTGAGAACGGCGCTGGACGACATCCCGGCGCTCGCTCTCGAAGCCGGTCAGGCATTGGCGCTCCGTCAGGGGCGTGTCCTGTCCGGGGTTGCCGCATCCAACGGCCTCCACCTTGCCCTTTTGGCCGATGTGCCGGTGGCTTTGGTGGATGTGCTGGATGGCACCGTCACGGTGGAACGCGGCTTCAACCTATAAAAGCTCGATGTCGAAGGAAGAAAAGACATGACAATTACGACTGAGCGCAAGGCCGCTCTCATCAAGGAATATGGCCGCGTTGAAGGCGATACCGGGTCTCCCGAAGTCCAGGTCGCCATTTTGACCGAGCGGATCATCAACCTGACCGAACATTTTAAGACGCACGCCAAGGATAACCATTCGCGTCGCGGCCTTTTGATGCTCGTCAACAATCGCCGTTCGCTTCTGGCCTATCTGAAAAAGATCAACCAAGAGCGTTATCTGACGCTGATTGGGAAGCTTGGCCTTCGCAAGTAAAGCAAAAAGGCCCGCGCTTGCGGGCCTTTTTCATTCTGCCCTGCGTTTAAGGGCAAAGTTTTTGGCTAATCCCGCAATTCGGCGGGGGTGCTAAGGGGGCAATTGTTGCGCCCCAAACCGGCGGCGGGCCGGAAGTCCGCCATGAAGAGGCCCCTTCCAGCAATTGGGCGGAAGGGATCGAAGGAAACCACATGTTTAATACGAAGACTGTATCGATCGAGTGGGGCGGAAAGACCCTGACACTCGAAACGGGCAAGGTTGCCCGTCAGGCTGATGGCGCGGTGATCGCGACCCTCGGTGAAACTGTTGTGCTGTGCGCTGTTACGGCCGCAAAGAAGGTGAAAGAGGGACAGGATTTCTTCCCGCTCACCGTCAACTATCAAGAAAAATATTCGGCAGCAGGGCGCATTCCCGGCGGCTTTTTCAAGCGTGAACGTGGCGCGACGGAAAAGGAAACGCTTGTTTCCCGCCTGATCGACCGTCCGATCCGCCCGCTGTTCCCCGAAGGTTTTTACAACGAAATCAACTGCATCGCGCAAGTCCTCTCTTATGATGGAGAAAATGAGCCTGATGTGTTGGCTATGGTCGCCTCCTCGGCTGCAATGACCTTGTCCGGCGTGCCGTTCATGGGCCCGATTGGCTGTGCGCGCGTTGGCTATGTCAATGGCGAGTATATCCTGAACCCGACCGACGAACAGGTTGCCGAAGGCGATCTCGATCTGGTTGTTGCAGCGACCTACGACGCTGTGATGATGGTGGAATCCGAAGCCAATGAGCTTTCGGAAGAAGTCATGCTGGGTGCTGTCCTCTTCGCCCATGACGCCTGCCGTGAGGTTGTGAAGGCGATTGTGAAGCTGGCGGAACAAGCCGCTAAGGAACCTTGGGATATGCCCGCACAGGCAGATCTGGGTGCCGCCAAGGACAAGCTGAAGAAGCTGATCGGCAAGGACATTGCCGCTGCATATAAGCTGACCGACAAGTCGGCCCGCGCCAACGCGCTCAACGAAGCGCGGAGCAAGGCGAAGGATGCGTTCTCGGATGCAACGCCGCAGGATCAGATGGCAGCCCAAAAGCTGATGAAGAAGCTGGAAGCTGAAATCGTCCGTGGCGCGATTTTGAAGGATGGCAAGCGCATTGATGGTCGCACGACCACGCAGATCCGCCCCATTGTTTCAGAAACGCATTTCCTGCCCCGCGCGCACGGCTCTGCCCTGTTCACGCGTGGCGAAACGCAGACGATTGCAACCTGCACCCTTGGCACCAAGGATGCAGAGCAGATGATCGATGGCCTGGGTGGCCTGCGTTATGAAAACTTCATGCTCCACTACAACTTCCCGCCCTATTCGGTCGGTGAAGTCGGCCGCTTCGGCGCGCCGGGTCGTCGTGAAATTGGCCACGGTAAGCTCGCTTGGCGTGCGCTTCACCCCGTGCTGCCGACCAAGGAAGACTTTCCCTACACAATCCGCCTGACCAGCGACATTACGGAGTCCAACGGATCTTCGTCGATGGCATCGGTGTGTGGTGGAAGCTTGGCCATGATGGACGCGGGCGTGCCTATTAAGCGTCCGGTATCCGGCATTGCCATGGGTCTGATCTTGGAAGGTAAGGATTTCGCGATCCTGTC
>CAMAQU010000199.1 GCA_945860425.1 Sphingomonas paucimobilis | reverse complement strand
GACTTGGCTCAAGCCCAAGTTGACGCGCTGGCGGCGAACGCCACGACCATCATCGAATCAAACGGTGGTAAGGTTTCCAAGACGGAAACTTGGGGTCTGCGCACACTCGCCTATAAAATCGCGAAGAACCGCAAGGCACATTATGTCATGCTGGCTTTTGACGCACCGGGCGGCGTTGTTGCCGAACTGGAGCGCCAGACGCAGATCAACGAAGACGTCCTGCGCTACATGACCATCAAGGTTGATGAGCAAGAAGCCGACCCTTCGGTGATGATGCGCAAAGGCGAGCGTGACCGCAGGCCGCGCCGCGACGACGAACAAGAATATTAAGGAAGGCGAAAACCCATGGCACGCCCATTTTTCCGCCGGCGCAAGAGCTGCCCCTTTGCAGGCAAGAACGCGCCCAAGATCGACTATAAGGACGTCCGTCTGCTTCAGGGCTTTGTCTCTGAGCGCGGTAAGATCGTCCCGTCGCGCATCACCGCGGTTTCTGCAAAGAAGCAGCGTGAACTGGCTCAGGCCATTAAGCGCGCGCGCCACATCGGGCTTCTGCCCTTCATCGTGAAGTAAGGAGCACACCCGATGGACGTTATCCTGCTTGAACGCGTCGAAAAGCTTGGTCAGATCGGCGACGTTGTCACCGTGAAGAACGGCTTTGCACGCAATTATCTTTTGCCGCGCAACAAGGCGCTCCGCGCCAATGACGCCAACCGCAAATTGTTCGAAGCCAATAAGGCCAAGATCGTTGCGGACAATGATGCAAAGCGCACAGACGCCGAAGCGGCATCCAAGGGCATTGACGGCGCGTCCGTCACCCTGATCCGCCAGGCATCCAACACGGGCCAGCTTTATGGTTCAGTTGCTGTTCGTGACGTTGTCGAGGCGCTGGTCGCCGATGGCAAGAAGGTCAACAAACAGCAGGTCGTGCTGGATAAGCCGATCAAGGCCATTGGCGTTTATGTCGTCAAGGTCTCGCTGCACCCGGAAGTCTCCGTCACCGTGAAGGTCAATGTCGCCCGCTCGCCGGAAGAAGCTGACCTTCAGAGCCAGGGCGTGGATATCCTTGCCCAGATGTTCGAAAAGGACGTGGCCGGCTTTACGGAAGAATTTGATCCGAACGCTGAACCCGGCACCATCGCAGAAGAGGCTCCGGCCGAAGCTGCGGCACCAGCAGCAGACGGCGACGACGCCTAATCTGCCCTGTTGCACCGAAAAACAGAAAAAGGCCGGCCTTTGCGTCGGCCTTTTTTGTTTCTGGCCGAAATGCGTCTTTCTGTCCCGGGATTTGCCAATCAGATGCGATCATGGTCTAGGCGGAATCGATTTCCACCGCTAAGGCCCGGCCATGTCCCAGATCACGCCCGAAATCGTCGCCGAACACGGCTTCTCTTCCGAAGAATATGCACGCGTCCTGCGCGCCATGGGTCGGGAGCCGAACCTGACCGAACTTGGTATCTTCTCGGTCATGTGGTCGGAGCATTGCTCCTATAAATCCTCCCGCTTTCACCTGAAAAAATTGCCGACCTCCGCCCCTTGGGTGATTTGCGGACCCGGCGAAAATGCAGGTGTGATCGACATTGGCGATGGGCAGGCCGCCATCTTCAAGATGGAAAGCCACAACCACCCGTCCTACATCGAACCCTATCAAGGGGCGGCAACGGGCGTCGGCGGCATTTTGCGCGACGTCTTCACCATGGGTGCCCGCCCCATTGCCAATATGAATGCACTGCGCTTTGGCCGGCCCGATCACCCAAAAATGCGCCACCTCATCTCTGGCGTGGTGCGCGGCATTGGTGGCTATGGCAATTGCGTCGGTGTGCCGACGGTTGGCGGGGAAGTGAATTTTCACCCGGCCTATGATGGCAATATCTTGGTCAACGCGATGACCGTTGGCGTCGCGCAGACCGACAAGATTTTCTATTGCGCGGCCGCCGGCATCGGCAATCCGGTTGTCTATGTCGGGTCAAAGACCGGGCGGGATGGCATTCACGGGGCCACTATGGCCTCCGCCGACTTTACTGAGGACTCGGAAGAAAAGCGCCCAACCGTCCAGGTCGGCGACCCGTTTACTGAAAAGCTACTGATCGAAGCTTGCCTTGAACTCATGGCATCCGACGCGATTGTCGCCATTCAGGATATGGGGGCCGCGGGCCTCACCTCCTCCTCCGTCGAAATGGCGTCAAAGGGCGGCGTGGGCATTGAGCTCAACATGAACAAAGTGCCCTGCCGCGAAACGGGCATGACGCCGTATGAAATGATGCTCTCTGAAAGTCAGGAGCGGATGCTCATGGTCTTAAAGCCCGGCCGCGAAGCCGAGGCAGAGGCGATTTTCCGCAAATGGGAACTGGATTTCGCGGTTATCGGCACCATCACCGATACCGAGCATATGGTGCTAAAGTTTAACGGCGAGGTCGTGGCGGATATTCCGCTCGCGCCGCTCGCCGACGAAGCGCCCGAATATGAACGCCCCTATATCAGCCCGGTCGAATATAAGGCTTGGGCCAAGGTGCCAGAGCTGGGTGCAGTCAAAGAGAGCGCAGACCTCGGTGCTGATCTTGTCACCCTCATGGCTTCACCGGACATTGCCTCACGCCGCTGGATTTGGGAGCAGTATGACAACAAGGTCGGCGGTGACACGGTGCAGGCCCCCGGCGGCGATTCCGCAGTTGTCCGCGTCCATGGCACGGATAAAGCCATTGCCATCACGACCGACTGCACCCCGCGCTATTGCTATGCTGATCCCTATGAGGGCGGCAAGCAAGCGGTGGCTGAGACCTATCGCAACATTTCGGCCGTGGGCGCAACGCCGCTGGCGATCACCAATTGCCTGAACTTTGCCAATCCGCAGCGCCCCGAAATCATGGCGCAAATTGTCGGCTGCCTTGGGGGTATGGGTGATGCGTGCCGCGCGCTTGATTACCCAATCGTGTCGGGGAATGTCTCGCTCTACAACGAATCCAAGGCGACGGGCGGCGGGTCTGCCATTTTGCCAACGCCTGCCATTGGTGGGGTCGGCCTGATGGCCGATTGGCGCAAGGCCGCCAATATCGCCTTCAAACAAGCCGGAGAGACCATTTGGCTGATCGGCGGACATGGGGACCATCTGGGCCAATCCATCTGGCTGCGCGAAATCGAAGGCCGTGAAGCAGGGGCTGCCCCCAGCGTTGATCTGACGGCAGAGCGCGCCCGTGGGGAGCAAGTGCGCGCCCTTATCCAAACCGGCGTTGTAACCGCTGTCCACGATATCGCCGATGGCGGCCTGTTGGTCACCATTGCCGAAATGGCCCTGGCTGGCCGCATCGGTGCCGAGCTGGACGGGATGACAACGGCACAGGCCTTTGGCGAAGATCAGGGCCGCTATGTCGTCACAACCGCGTCTGACGCCGTCATTGAAGGCGCTGTGCGCATCGGCACAACGGGCGGCGACACGGTGTCAGGCGTTGCGCTCGAAACGCTCCGGACGGC
>CAMAQU010000198.1 GCA_945860425.1 Sphingomonas paucimobilis | reverse complement strand
GGTGACCGCATTTTGTTCGGCAAATGGTCGGGCACCGAAGTCAAGGTCGACGGGGACGACCTGTTGATCATGAAGGAATCCGACATCCTCGGCATCATCGGCTGATCCAGCCGCTTCAAGACTGATTTAAGAAAAGGAGCATCCACATGGCTGCAAAAGAAGTAAAATTTAGCCGCGACGCGCGTGAGCGCATTCTTCGCGGTGTCGACATCCTCGCCGATGCGGTGAAGGTCACGCTTGGTCCCAAGGGCCGTCATGTCGTGATCGATAAGAGCTTTGGGGCACCCCGCATCACCAAGGACGGTGTTTCGGTCGCCAAGGAAATCGAGCTGAAGGATAAGTTTGAAAACATGGGCGCTCAGATGCTGCGCGAAGTTGCCTCCAAGGCAAATGACGCAGCGGGCGACGGCACCACGACCGCCACGGTTCTCGCTCAGGCGATTGTCCGCGAAGGCATGAAGTCGGTTGCCGCTGGCATGAACCCGATGGATCTGAAGCGCGGCATTGATCTTGCGGTGACCAAGGTTGTCGAAGACCTTAAGGCCCGGTCCAAGCCCGTTTCCGGCTCTGCCGAAATCGCTCAGGTCGGCATCATCTCTGCCAATGGCGACAAGGAAGTCGGCGAGAAAATTGCCGAAGCCATGGAAAAGGTTGGCAAAGAAGGCGTCATCACGGTTGAAGAAGCCAAGGGTCTCGAATTTGAACTCGATGTCGTTGAAGGCATGCAGTTCGACCGCGGTTATCTGTCGCCTTACTTCATCACCAACCCGGAAAAGATGCAGGTTGAGCTGACCGATCCGTTCATTCTGATCCATGAAAAGAAGCTGTCGAATCTGCAAGCCATGCTTCCGATTTTGGAAGCTGTTGTGCAGTCGGGCCGCCCGCTCCTCATCATCGCAGAAGATATTGAGGGCGAAGCTTTGGCAACGCTTGTGGTCAACAAGCTGCGCGGTGGCCTGAAGGTCGCGGCTGTTAAGGCACCTGGCTTTGGCGATCGTCGTAAGGCGATGCTGGAAGACATTGCGATCCTGACCAAGGGCGAAATGATTTCCGAAGACCTCGGCATCAAGCTGGAAAACGTGACAGTTGGCATGCTGGGTCAGGCCAAGCGCGTCACCATCGACAAGGACAACACCACCATCGTTGATGGCGCAGGCGATGCCAACTCGATCAAGGCTCGCACAGAAGCCATTCGTCAGCAGATTGAAATCACGACGAGCGATTATGATCGTGAAAAGCTGCAAGAGCGTCTCGCAAAGCTTGCTGGCGGCGTTGCCGTTATCAAGGTTGGCGGCGCGACCGAAGTCGAAGTGAAGGAGCGTAAGGACCGCGTTGATGACGCGCTGCACGCTACCCGCGCGGCTGTGGAAGAAGGGATTGTTCCCGGCGGCGGCACGGCTCTGCTCTATGCCACCAAGGCTCTGGAAGGCCTGAAGGGCGTGAATGATGACCAGACCCGTGGCATCGACATCATCCGCAAGGCAATTGAATCGCCGATCCGTCAGATCGCTGCCAATGCAGGCCATGATGGCGCCGTGGTCGCCGGCAATTTGCTTCGCGAAAACGACGAAACCCAGGGCTTTAACGCAGCCACCGACACCTATGAAAATCTGGTGAAGGCCGGCGTCATTGATCCGACCAAGGTTGTCCGGACGGCATTGCAAGATGCAGCATCGGTCGCTGGCCTGCTGATCACGACAGAAGCGGCAATTGCCGAACTGCCGGAAGATAAGCCTGCTATGCCGGCAATGCCCGGCGGCGGCATGGGCGGCATGGACTTCTAAGGTCCACGCACCTGACATAAAGAAGGGCCGGGGAGCGATCCCCGGCCCTTTTTATTTGGTTGGCCAGCATGGAGGGTTCCATGATGGTGACGCCAGATTACATCTGATTTGCAGCAGCCTCAGCGGCGGCGCTGGCCGCATCCTTGGCCGCATCGGCAGCATCCACAGCCGGGTCAGACATTTGGTTTGCGGTGGTGCTGTTGGTTGCTGGAACGGCCTCCAGAGCTTCGTTTCCAACATCGTCCATCGTTTCATTCACCGCAAATTCTGCGTTTGAAGGCTCCTCAACTGCCTTTTCGCCACATGCCGCAAGGCCAAGCGATGCAGCAGCAATAAAAGCAGCAGCATATAATTTCGTCATAACAAGACCTTTCTTCATCACGGACCGAGACTGTCGGTGCGGCGGGCAAATAACCCTGCAAGGCCATTGGGTAGTCTTGCCCTGTGCCGAAGGCAATTGCCATTCGGGGTGAGATGCGCACCGAATTTGAAAGGGGCTCGGGCTGTCCAGAAACTAACGTCAGCTCATTGACAACATATAAAGAAATCTTTATGTCTTTATATATGACACGGATGTTGGATATTTTCCGCGCTTTGGCTGACCCGACGCGCCTTCGCATCGTGCATTTGCTGCGCACGATGGAATTGTCCGTTGGCGAATTGGCACAGGTGCTTGCGCAAAGCCAGCCGCGCGTGTCGCGCCATGTTAAAATCCTGTGCGATGCAGGCGTTGCAGAGCGCAGAAAAGAAGGCAGTTGGGTGTTCATTGCCCCCGGTGACAAGGCCACGACAGCAGCTCTTTTTTCGGCGATCGACAGCTGGATCGTTACCTTGGGTGATGATCATTGGCGCATTGCGGATGCCGCGCGTCTGGCCGCTGTGCGCGCCGATCGTGCGGCGGCGGCAGAGCGTTATTTCGCCGCGCATGCCGATCATTGGGATAGTTTGCGATCCCTCCATGTGCCTGAAGCCGATGTGGAGGCCGCAATGCGACGCCTTTTAGGCGATGGTAAGCTTGGGACTTTGGTCGATATTGGCACGGGCACGGGCCGAATTGTGGAACTGTTCGCCCAGCAGGCCGATACCGCAATTGGCATTGACCGTAGCCCGGAAATGCTGCGCGTTGCACGGGGAAAGCTGACATCCGTTGGCCTTGATGGCTGGGAACTTCGCCAAGGTGACATCATGGCCTTGCCGTTGGACCCTGGCGGCGTGGACACATTGGTGCTGCATCAAGTGTTGCATTATCTCCCCGCCCCGGAAACGGCGATTGCAGAGCTGGCGCGCGTCGTTAGGCCCGGAGGCCGGGTGCTGATTGTCGATTTTGCACCCCACGCCCGTGAAGAATTGCGGACGCAAGACGCCCATGCGCGCCTTGGTTTTTCCGATGATCAGATTGTGCAGTGGTTTGGCGCGGCTGGCATGACGCTTGTTCAAACAGAAGAGCTGTTAGGGCGCGAGCTCACGGTTAAGCTGTGGCTTGGAACGCGCAATGATCTGGCCAATTTAAGGATCGTTTCTGTATGACCTTTTCACTTCAAGATCTTGAAGAAGCCCGTCGGGCGCTGGATACGCCGCTCTTTGCTGATCTGGCGGGCGATGCGCAGGTATCGTTTGAGTTTTTCCCGCCCAAGACGGAGCGGATGGAGACCCAGCTTTGGGAGACATTTGATACGCTCGCCCCCTTGGCACCGCGATTTGTGTCGGTCACCTATGGCGCTGGTGGTTCCACGCG
>CAMAQU010000197.1 GCA_945860425.1 Sphingomonas paucimobilis | reverse complement strand
CCAGATCGAACGCGACAGACAGGCCCTTTTGCCCAGCTGCCAAATTGCGACGGTAAAAGGCATTGGACTCTTCAGCGGTTGAAAACCCCGCATATTGGCGGATTGTCCAAGGCCGGCCCGTATACATGGACGCACGAACACCGCGCGTGAATGGCGCAAATCCCGGCAGGCCGGGGTCAACCGTTACGTCTTCTGACGTGTAGAGCGGCTTGACTGCAATGCCTTCCGGCGTGTGCCAGGTTAGGTCTTTGCCCTTGACCTCTTTTGCCGATGCGGCCTGCCAGTCTTCAATTTTCGCCATGATTATCTGCCTTTTGACCTTATCGGCCCTTAAATTCGGGCTTGCGCTTCTGCAGGAAGGCCATACCCCCTTCGACTGCATCTTGAGAGCTGCCCGCAAGCTTTTGGCCTTCGGCTTCAGCATTGAGGGCGAAGGAGTAATTCTGCTCCAGCGCGGTCAGGATGTTCTGCCGCATGATGCCATAAGCAAGCGTCGGGCCGTTGGCGAAGCGTGTGGCCAATGCGCGGGCCGTCGCCTGCAATTCTTCATCCGCCACAGACTTGTAAATTAAGCCCCAGTCAGCGGCCTGCTCGCCGGAAATCTTCTCTCCGAGCATCATCATTTCAGTCGCGCGCGCTTTGCCAACAAGGCGGGGCAGCATCCAGCTTGCACCGCCATCGGGAACCAAGCCAATATTTACAAAGGCTTGCAGAAAATAGCCGCTCTTGCCCGAAATCACGAAATCACCCGCGAGCGCGATGGAGCACCCGACACCAGCGGCAGGCCCATTGACCGCCGTGATGACGGGAATGTTTAAGCGTGCAATTTTCATCATCGTTGGATTGTAGCGGCGTGTCAGAGCGGCATAGCTGCCCTGACCGCCTGTAACCGGGCGATCCCCGCGCGCCTGAAGATCAGCGCCGGAGCAAAAGGCGCGCCCTGCACCAGTGATGATGAGGCAGCGTGCATCGCCCAATTGATCGAGCGCATCGGCTATATCATCCGCCATGTCGAGCGAACAGGCGTTGAGCCGATCTGGACGATTGAGCGTAATCGTTGCAATCTGATCGCTAATATCAAGCGTAATTGTTTCAAATTCCATGACTTTATCCTCTCAATGCGCCTCTTTGGGCGTCTCCATAATTTCTGTCAGAACGCCGCCCATGTCTTTGGGATGGACGAAGAAGATAAGCGTGCCGTGCGCGCCAATACGGGGGGCCCCAAAAACGCGCTTTCCCATCGCTTCAAACTCGGCCTTTGCCGCATGAATATCCGGCACTTCAAAGCACATATGATGCTGACCACCTTGCGGATTTTTCGCCAGAAAGCCTGCAATGCTCTCATTGCCGGGCAGCGGCTCAATCAGTTCAATCTGCGTCCCATTATGCGGCCCTTCAGCTGGCGTATCGACAAAGCAGACCTTCACCCCCTGATCTTGCAGATCAAAGGGCGCGTGAATATGCGTCGCCCCCATCACATCGCGCCAAAAGACGATGCTGGCCTCTATAGAGGGCGTTGCCACGCCAATATGGTTCAGACGACCGAGTTTCATTAGATTGTCCTCACAGCGGAATATTATCGTGCTTCTTCCATGGGTTTTCGAGCTGCTTGTTGCGCAACTTACGAAGGCCCAAGGCAATCCGGCGGCGTGTCGAATGGGGCATGATCACTTCGTCGATAAAGCCCTTGCTCGCTGCCACAAAAGGATTGGCAAAGCGGTCTTCATATTCCTTAGTGCGCTCGGCGATTTTTTCAGGGTCACCAATGTCGGAGCGGAAGATAATCTCAACCGCGCCTTTGGCACCCATCACTGCGATTTCGGCGGTCGGCCAAGCATAATTAAGGTCACCACGCAGATGCTTTGACGCCATCACATCATAAGCCCCGCCATAGGCCTTGCGCGTAATAATCGTGATTTTGGGGACCGTCGCTTCGGCATAAGCGAAGAGCAGCTTTGCCCCATGCTTGATGATGCCATTATGCTCTTGGCTAACGCCGGGCAGAAAGCCAGGGACGTCGACGAATGTCACAATCGGAATCTCAAATGCGTCGCAGAAGCGAACGAAACGGCCCGCTTTCTTCGATGCATTGATATCAAGGCATCCGGCCAGAACCATGGGCTGGTTGGCAACGATACCGACAGTGCGCCCTTCAATGCGACCAAAGCCGATGATGATATTGCCCGCATGAGTGGGCTGAACCTCAAAGAAATCGCCTTCGTCGACGGTCTTCCGGATCAGCTCATGCATATCATAGGGCGTCGCCGCAGACGCCGGGATCAACATGTCGAGGCTTTCCTCAACGCGATCCCACGGATCATTTGTCGGCCGTACGGGCACTCCAGCCTGATTGTTCTCCGGCAAATAATCAATGAAATCACGCGCCGCGAGCAGCGCCTCAATATCATTTTCAAGCGCAAGGTCAGCAACGCCGGATTTGGCCGTGTGCGTCACCGCACCGCCCAATTCTTCCTGCGTCACGACTTCGTTCGTTACCGTCTTGACCACGTCGGGGCCGGTCACGAACATATAGCTGCTGTCCTTCACCATGAAAATGAAGTCGGTCATGGCGGGTGAATAGACAGCGCCGCCAGCGCAGGGCCCCATGATCAGGCTGAGCTGCGGGACGACGCCAGAGGCAAGGACGTTGCGCTGAAACACTTCGGCATAACCGCCAAGCGACGCCACGCCTTCCTGAATACGCGCACCGCCAGAGTCATTCAGGCCGATGACAGGCGCGCCGACTTTCAGCGCACTATCCATCACCTTGCAAATTTTCTGGGCATGCCGTTCCGACAGAGATCCACCGAAAACGGTGAAATCTTGGCTATAAACATAGACAAGGCGGCCATTAATCGTGCCGGACCCTGTGACCACGCCGTCGCCGGGGATTTTGGTTTCCTCCATCCCAAAGTCGACGCAATTATGCTCCACATACATATCGAGCTCTTCAAATGAGCCCTCGTCCAGCAGGATGGTCAGGCGCTCCCGCGCGGTGAGACGACCCTTGGAATGTTGTGCATCGATGCGCTTCTGGCCTCCGCCCATATGGGCGGCAGCATGGCGCTTTTCGAGCTCGGCAATGTTCGATGACATGGCGTTTCCCTGCTATGTTAGGCGTCTCCTTTGCGCGTCGCCCTCTGCAAAGTCCAATGTGAATTTGCAAAGTTGTAAAGCCGAGGTTTGCAAAATTCTTCGCGCTGCAGCAAAACAGCATCATGACAGATGAAACAACAGTTCGACCCACCGCGTCGCGTCGTCGCATTTTTGCCGGAAGCCGCCTGCGCGCCCTGCGAGATGCGCGCGCGCTGCGACAGGTTGATATGGCGAAAAAGCTCAGCATTTCGGTCTCTTATCTCTCTCAGTTGGAGAATGATGACAGGCCCCTCACCCCGGCTTTGCTCGAAGTTTTGGCGCGAGACTTCCCGCTCGATTGGCAAGAATTTGAAGAAGATGCCGCCACGCGCCGGTTCGCGGCCCTCAGGGAGGCCGCAGCAGACCCCTTGTTTACAACGCCACTCCCCGCCGACC
>CAMAQU010000196.1 GCA_945860425.1 Sphingomonas paucimobilis | reverse complement strand
CCTGAAAGATTTTATCGAAGATTGCCGCCGGGGCGGGACGACTGCTGCCGAAATTGAAACGGCGGAGAAAAAAGGGTTCAACACTGGCCTATCGGTCGAACATCCGCTGGATCCCAGTTGGCATCTGCCCGTCTATGTCGCCAATTTTGTCCTGATGGATTATGGCACAGGCGCGGTCTTTGGCTGCCCCGCGCATGACCAGCGCGATCTTGATTTTGCCCGCAAATACCGCCTGCCTGTCCGCCGCGTCGTCGCCGATGGCGAACAAACCAATCTCGAATTTGAAGGCGACACGGCCTATACCGGGCCGGGCCAAATCGTGAATTCGCATTGGCTCAATGGCATGAGCGTGGACGCGGCAAAAGCCGCCGTCATCGCGCGCGCCGAACAAGATGGTTTTGGCGAAGGCCAGACGCAATATCGCCTGCGCGACTGGGGCGTGTCGCGCCAGCGTTATTGGGGGACGCCCATCCCCATCATCCATTGCGATTTTTGCGGTGTCCTGCCCGTGCCGCGCAGCCAATTGCCCGTCACTTTGCCCGAAGATGTGACCTTTGATCAGCCCGGCAATCCGCTCGACCGGCATCCGACATGGAAGAATGTTAGCTGCCCCAATTGCAAAGAGCCGGCCCGGCGCGAAACCGACACGCTCGATACATTTGCCGATTCCAGCTGGTATTTCATCCGCTTTGCCAGCCAGCCCGATGACAAGCCCTTTGACCGCGAAGAGGCCGAAGCTTGGCTGCCCGTTGGCCAATATATTGGCGGCATTGAACATGCGATTCTGCACCTGCTCTATGCCCGCTTCTGGACGCGCGCGCTGGAGCGCATTGGCAAAATTGGCATAACAGAACCCTTTGCCGCGCTCTTCACCCAAGGCATGGTCACCCATGAAACCTATAAGTCGCAAGACGGTGCATGGCTGTCCCCTGAAGATGTGAAGATTGCCGGAGATGTGGTGACAAGCCTGGATGGCGCACCCGTTGTCCGCGGCCGCATTGAGAAAATGTCCAAGTCCAAAAAGAACGTCGTCGATCCCGATCCGATGTTCGATCAATATGGCGCGGACGCCGTGCGCTGGTTCATGCTGTCTGACAGCCCGCCGGAACGCGATCTGGAATGGTCGGAAAGCGGGATTGAAGGCACATGGCGCTTCGTCAATCGCATCTGGCGGCTCTTTGATACGCTGGAAGACAGCCAAGGTGCTGACAAATCGGTCGACCGCCTGTTGCACCGCGCCATTGCCGGCATGGCCAGCGATATTGAGGCGCTGACCTTTAACAAGGCCGTCGCCAAGGTGCATGAACTGGTCAACGCGCTGGAAAAAGCATCTGCCTCGGCATCGCGCTCCACCGCCATCCGTACGCTTGCCCGCCTCATCTCCCCCATGTTGCCGCATCTGGCCGAAGAGGGCTGGGCGCGCATGGGCGGCGCAGGGCTGGTCGCGTCTCAAGCCTGGCCAGAGCATGACCCAAGCCTGCTGGTGGATGATGAAGTGACCATTGCGGTGCAGGTCAATGGCAAGCTGCGCGATACGTTGACCGTTGCGAAGGATCTCGACAAGGCCGGGCTAGAGGCGCTGGCGCTGGCCTCTGACAAGATTGTCCGCACGCTCGATGGGGCGACCCCAAAGAAAGTCATTGTCGTGCCCGGGCGTCTGGTTAACATTGTCGCATGACCTTGGCTTTCCCCCGCCTGCTGCATAGCGCCGCTCTATTGGTGCTTCTCTCGGCCCTGCCTGCCTGCACGCTCCGGCCGCTCTATAGCGGTGGCGCACAGGGGGCGGCCGCCCAGATGCTGAGCTCCATTCAGGTGCAGCCCATTGCGGGCAAGGCTGGCTGGCTGGTGCGCGATGCGCTGCAACAGCGTCTGGCGGCGGTCTCGCAAGGCGAGGCACGCTATCGGCTGGAAATTGAACTGGATGATCAGATCACCGGTTTTGGCTTGCGCCGCGATGACTCCGTTACGCGGGAGCGGCGGACATTGCGCGCGCGCTATCGCCTGATTGATCTTTCAACCGGGGTGATGGTGCTCGATGCAACCGCAGGGTCGGATGCCGGTATTGATGTCGTGTCGTCGGAATATGCAACTATTGCCGCAGAAAACACGGCGCTTGAAAATCTCAGCGGCATCGTCGCGGATCAAATTGTCGCCCGGCTTGCCCAGCAGGCAAGGTCGGCGCCTGCCCCGTGAAGGCAAACGCAAACGAGATTGCACGCGCCCTGGACGCAGCCAATGGGCCCGTCCGCTTCTTCTTGCTCTATGGCCCGGATGAAGCGGGGTCTGCCGCCCTTGCCCGTCGGCTGGAACGGGCCATGGGCCAAGAGGCAGAGCGGATTGATCTGGATGGCAGCACGCTGAAAGCCGATCCCGCCCGTCTGGTGGATGAAGCGGCCAGCATCTCTCTGTTCGGCGGGCGGCGCTGGATCCGCATTCAACCAGCGGGCGATGAAATCGCCTCTGCTGTCGCCAGTCTGCTGGACGCAGACGTCGCAGGAAACCCTGTTGTCGCCTTGGCCGGGGCGCTCAAACCCAGCTCTCCCTTGGTCAAGCTTGCGCTGGATCATAAACTGGCGCTGGCCCACCCAAGCTATGTGCCCGATGCCCGCGATGCAGCGCAAATCGCAGAGACGCTGGCGCGCGAAGCGGGGCTGAGGCTGCCCCGCGATTTAGGCCGAACCTTGGCCATCTCCTGCAGCAATGATCGATCCATCATGGCGCAGGAAATTGAAAAACTGGCGCTCTATCTGGACGCCGCACCCGACCGGCCAGCCGAAGCAACCGCCGAGGCGCTGGAAGCCATTGGCGCGTCCAATCCGGATGGGGAATTGAGCAAGCTTGTCGATGCCATCATGGGCGGGCAGCCGGGCCGTGTGGGGGCCGAAATTGCGCGGCTCGGCCAGTCGGGCATTGCGGGCATCCCGGTGCTGCGCGCGCTGTTCCGTCGCCTCATTCTACTGGCCGCGCTGCGGCGCGATATTGACGGGGGGCAGTCTCCCGCCGCCGCAGTCGAAGCGCGCGGAAAGGCCATTTTCTTTAAGGAAAAACCCGCCATCACCGATCAGGCGAGCCGATGGCCCGCCGATCGGCTGGCCGCACTGGCGGATAAGCTGCTTGCGGCCGAGCGCGCGCTCAAAAGCTCTGGCACAGCGGGAGACATTCTGGCTGAAGCCGAGATGCTCACCATTTCCCGCTTCGCCGCACGCCGCCGCTAAGCCCATAAAAAAACCCGCCCCGGATGTGCCGGAGCGGGCCTTTTTCTGTCTTCAATCCAACGCTTAGAAGGTCCGACGAACCGTGACACCATAGGTGCGCGGCTCGCCCAAGAACAAGCCGTAAAGCTGCGAGGATGAGGTGGAAAAGCCGCGACGCACACTATTGGTCGCGCCACTTCCCTGAAGCGGCATATCAAAGGCGATCTGCTGATAATCAACATTGAAGAGGTTCTGCGCCCAAGCTTCAATGGCCCAGCCCTTGTCGCCATTGTTGAGGCCAATGCGCGCATTGACCAGTGCATGACCATCCTGCACCTTTTCAAGGTCGA
>CAMAQU010000195.1 GCA_945860425.1 Sphingomonas paucimobilis | reverse complement strand
TTCTGTAGCGAACTTGGGATTGGTTGCGTGCGGTCACGCATTGTCGGGTCAGCACGACTTTGACTATTTTTTACAATGCCTTTGGTCATGAAATTGTTGTATAGTAAAAACTATACAACAGCAAGTGCGCTTAAGTCACTGTAAGTATTGCATTTCTGGGAAAAAAGGGGTGTTCGCCAACACATTACGAATGCGATGCTCTACCAACTGAGCTAAAGCGGCATAGGTGGCGCGCTTAACAGCGGCTGGGGCGTCTGGCAAGGCCAGCCAGCCCTCTCTTCCTGACCTTTTTGTTGAAGCTGCGCGCGACGGTGCATTGGGGGCGCCATGCACCAATGGCGACCAGCGGCTCTGAGTTGTTCTGCGCGAACGGGATTGATTGGCCCTGGCGAACTTCGGCCCGCGTCAGCCCCACTTTCATGTCTCGCGACCAAGTCTTCAGGTGGTATTATATTAACACGAATATTGATCTAGATTACCCCATAGTTGCTAAAACTAACCGATTAGCTTAATATTGCGCATCAATCGTGCATGATGATGGGGGCGGGCAGAGAGAGTTAGAACCCTCTTGCTCGCGCAAATGTGAACACAGAATAACGAAAAGGGGAATTTTCGTGAGACATACAGCTTTCTTGTCCGCCCTGCGCGGAACCTCCTGCTTGGCCGCTGCTTTTCTGACAGTCGCGCCCGCTTTGGCCCAAACACAGACGTCTGCTGACAGCACGCCAGCTCAGGGCGCCGGGTCCACCGCGACCGAAGAAGGGGATGCCATCATCGTCACCGGTTCGCGCATCGTGATCCCGAACCTCGAATCGGCCAATCCCGTTTCGGTTCTGACCGGCGAGCAGGTTTTTGAACGCGGTGCGATCAACGTCGGCGACCAGCTGAACGATCTTCCGCAGCTGCGCAGCACCTATAGCCAGCAGAACTCAACCCGCTTCCTCGGAACACGCGGCCTGAACTTGCTCGATCTGCGCGGCCTGGGGCAATCTCGCACTCTGGTGTTGGTCAATGGTCGTCGACATGTTGCAAGCGACGTTCTGTCAACGGGCGTTGCGATGGATGTGAACACTATTCCATCAGACCTTATTGAGCGTGTTGATGTGGTGACTGGCGGCGCTTCGGCGGTTTACGGCTCTGACGCCTTGGCCGGCGTTGTGAACTTCATCCTCAAGGATAACTTCCAAGGCCTTTCGGCGCGTGCGCAAGCGGGCGTTTCCAAATATGGCGATGCAGCGAATTATTATGCCTCCATCGTTGGCGGTCAGAATTTCGGGGCTGATGATCGCGGCAATATTGCGCTCAACCTCGAATATTCGCGCAGCGAACCCTATTATGCCAGCAACCGTCCGGCCTTTGACCAGAATGATGCATTTGTAACGACGGAAACAGATCCGGCTGGTTCGCTGAACGGCGCAGCGGGTGGTTTTGATCGCACCTTCTTCCGCGATATTCGTTCGGCAACCATTTCACTGGGCGGCATGGTCGCCATTCGTTACCCCAATGCTGCAAGCCAGCCGTGCGGCAATGATTCTCTGGGCAACTCCTTCACCTGCGCCTTCCTGTTTCAGCCGGATGGCTCGCTTGTCCAGCAAGTCGGAACAGCGCGTGTCGGCTTGGCGCCGAACGCCTCCTTCATTGGCGGCAATGGCTATACCGGTCGTGAAGATAAGCTGCTGACATTCCAGCCAAATCTGCAGCGCTATTCGGCAAACCTGCTGGCGCATTATGAATTCAGCCCCGCCTTTATTCCCTTTGTTGAGGCAAAATATTCGCGCAGCGAAGCCTTGGGTTCGCAGTCCGGGCCGTTTTTCTCTCAGGGAACAACGCTCGCCGATAGCGTGCGCGTGACGGGCTTTAATGACCAGTCCTTCTACAACACCGGCTCTAGCAGCGGCAATGTGAGCCGTGAAGGCGTCCGTCTGGATAACCCCTATATTGCGGCGTCCGCGCGTGCGTTGCTGGTGCAGCAGCTGACAGCCGCTGTGAATGCGGGTGTGAACCCGAACACGGGTACGGCTTTGTCGGCCACGAACAAGGCGCGTGCCTTGGCGCAAATTACGGATGGGTCGTTCCGCTTTGCACTTCGTCGCAACTGGCTTGATCTTGGTATTCGCGATGAAAAGTTCACGCGTGAAACCTATCGCGCTGTTGTCGGGGTTCGCGGTGAGTTCAACGATGATTGGCGTTATGAATTGTCCGCCAACTATGGTGTGCACCAAGAAACCAACGTGATCCAAAGCAACATCAACCGCCAGCGTTATCTGCTCGCCGTTGATACGGTCCGCAATTCGGCAGGGCAGGTTGTCTGCCGTTCGCAAGTCGATGCGGCCTATACGGGTACGGATCGCGGCGGCGTTGCCTCCGTTCTTGCCGCTGATATCGCCGCATGCGTTCCGATCAATCCTTTTGGCCAAGGCTCGGCCTCAGCAGAAGCGCGTCGCTATCTGACGGTTGATTCGCTCGCAACCGGCAAGATCACGCAGTTTGATGCGCTTGGCTTTGTGTCCGGTGACACGAGCGGTTTCTTTAACCTGCCGGGCGGCCCCGTCGCCTTCTCGGTCGGTGGTGAATATCGCCGCGAAACCAACGCATATGAGTTGGATGACCTGACGCAGTCTGGCTACGCCTTCTACAATGCCATCCCGGGCTTCTCGGCACCTGCCTTTGAAGTCAAGGAAGCCTATGGCGAACTGTATCTGCCCATCGTCAAGAACATGCGGTTCTTTGAAGAATTGTCGGTCAGGGGTTCGGCGCGCATTGCCGATTATAATGGCGCGGCAGGCACGGTCTATGCCTATGGCGGCGAAGCCATCTGGGCACCCGTTCGGGATGTGACCTTGCGTGGGACATATTCTCGCTCGGTTCGGGCCCCAAATCTGCGGGCGCTGTATCAGCAACAGGGTCAGAATTTCGCACCGGGCTTTGGCGATCCTTGCTCGTCCCGTAACCTGGCTCTTGGGTCTGCCAACCGCGCAGCCAATTGCTCGGCCGCTGGCCGCCCATCCGACTATGACTATGTTTACTCCTCATCGTTGGAAATTCTGAGTGGGGGGAACCCGAACCTGGAGGAGGAAAGCTCGGATTCGTGGACAGCGGGCGTTCGCCTTGAACCGCGCTGGGTCCCCGGCCTGTCGATCTCGGCGGATTTCTATGACATTCAGGTCAAGAACCTGATTTCGACGCTTGGGTCAGCGCAGCAAATTGCCAACCTCTGCTATGACTCTGCATCACTTGATAACCCCTTCTGCGGGTTCATTAAGCGTGCTGGTTCTGCTGGCGGCCCGCGCGGCGAAATACCGTTCCGCGTCCTCGAAGGCACGCTGTTGGTGTCGTCTGCGAACTTTGCGAAGTCCAAGGTTCGTGGGGTCGATGTTCAGGTCGACTACAACCGCAACATCGGCTTTGGTGATCTGTCTCTTGGGCTGATCTGGACCCACCAGATCAAGAATGAGAGCTACACCAACCCGGCAAACGCCAATTTTGTGGACGTTTTCGTCGGCGAGCTTGGCGATCCCCAGGATCAGGTCAATTTGGAAGCGCGCCTGAAGGTCAACAAGCTGACCTTCGGC
>CAMAQU010000194.1 GCA_945860425.1 Sphingomonas paucimobilis | reverse complement strand
GACGATACCGGCGCTTTCGGTCCCTGGCTTGTCACGCCCGATGAACTCCCTGCTGGCGCGGCCGGGCTGAAGATCGAATGCCGCGTGAATGGCGCAGTGATGCAGTCCTCCAATACCGGCAATCTGATCTTCACGGTCGCCAATACCATCCATTTGCTGTCCACCTTCATGACACTCGAAGCTGGCGATGTGCTGGTGATGGGCACGCCCGGGGGCGTCGGCGTCGCGCGCAATCCGCAGGTGTGGATGAAGGCGGGCGATGTGTGCGAGGTCGAGATTGAAGGCGTGGGCCTGCTCAGCAACCCGATCGTTGCAGAGTAACAGGTTGCGCCAGATTTAAGGAGAGAGACATGCCACAAAAGCGTGCGGGTGCCTTGGGCATCCATTCCATTGACCATTTCGGTTTGCAGGTGCCCGACCTGAATGTGGCCCGCTCTTTCTATGAAGCGTTCGGGCTTGATGTCCGAGATGCGGGGGATGGGCTGGAGCTTTACACGCGCGGCCATCCGCAGTGCTGGAGCCGAATTGTGCAAGCGCCAGCCAAGCAATTGCGCTATCTGAGCTTTGGCATTTATGCCGAAGACGAAGCGACCATGGCCGCGCATCTGGATGCCAATGGAGCGCAGCACATCGACGCGCTGCCTGGTGCACCGGATGGCGGCATCTGGATCGCAGGATTTGACGGCATGCCGCTCAACATCCGCGTCGCCGACAAATGCTCGCCCGATGACAAGTCACGGTTTGAAACAATCTCGTCGGCGGCGGGAACGTCCGGCGTTGTTTTCAATTCGGCAGCGCCCAAGACGCACCCGCGCAACCTCTCTCACTTTGCCATTTACACCACTGACGTGATTGCAGCGACGGCCTGGTATGAAAAGACGCTCGGCCTCCGCCTCTCCGATGGCAGCGGCCCGGTTGTTGCTTTCCTGCACGGCGCACATGGCAGCGACCACCATCTGCTGGCCTTGGTCGGATCGACGCATCGTGGAATGCATCATTCAAGCTGGGATGTCGGTTCATTTCAGGAGGTTGGCCTCGGTTCCGCACAAATGTTCCGCGCCGGTTATAAGGAAGGCTGGGGCGTGGGTCGCCATGTGCTGGGCGGCAATTATTTCTACTACGCGCGCGATCCATGGGGCAGCTATTGCGAATTTTCGGCGGACATTGATTACATCCCCGCCGATTGTGACTGGCCAGCCGCTCAGCATGCGCCCGAGGACAGCTTCTATCTTTGGGGCCCGGATGTGCCACCTGAGCTCGTTTCCAACCTTGAACCCGGAGCACCCGCATAATGGCCACCTACCTTTTGATGCATGGCGGCGGCATGGGCGGCTGGACGTGGAAGTTCATGCGCGCCTTGCTCGAAGCCAAGGGGCACAACGTCTTCACCCCCACCTTCACCGGCTTCGGTGAACGGGTTCACCTCATTGGTCGCGACGTTGGCAATGCCACGCATGTGACCGACATTGTGAATGTGCTGCATTATGAAGACCTGACGGACGTCATCCTCGTCGCACACAGCTATGCGGGCACGGTTGCCCCCGGCGTTCTGACGCAGGCGGGTGCGCGGATCGCGCGTGTGATCTACCTTGATGCCATCATCCCGCACGCAGGGGAGCGCATCGCCTCACTGCTCGGCTTTGCCAGCGAAGCCGACATGGCGGGGCTAGACGCCATGCTGGATGCAGGCGAAGGGCCGATTGGCTCCGGCGTGCATGAGCAGCAGCGCGCGATGGCCAAGGAGCATCCGCACATAATGAGCGCGGAGCGCCAGGAATGGCTGCTTGATCATCTATCAGACCAGCCAATGCGCGCCACCTGCTGCGCGATTGCAGTGGGAGCGGAAAGCATCAAACACCCGGTTGACTATATCGCGGCCAAGCACACCATCATGAACGCCATGCACGACCGTGCGCGCGCACTGGGCTGGACCGTCCACGATCATCCTGGCGACCATGCGTTCAACGTGGGTGACCCGGAGGGCGTGACCGACATGATCCTGAAGATCGTCGGCTGATGGATGCGGCCAATCTCTTTTCGATCAAAGGCCGCGTTGCTCTCGTCACCGGAGGGAGCGCGGGCATTGGCCGGATGATCGCAACCGGCCTCGCCGCAGCTGGAGCCCGCGTTTACATCTGTGCGCGCGGTGCAGACAAGATCGCCAAGACGGCTTCCGAGATGGAGGGCGACGTGATCGGCTTGGCTGCGGATGTCTCGTCTGCGGACGGGATTGCGGCGCTGGTTGCCGAGATTGGCGCGCGCGAAGAGGCGCTCCACATCCTCGTCAACAACGCCGGGACACTGACCGATGCACCCATTGACGCCTTTTCCGAAGACCAATGGGATGACGTCATCGACCTCAACCTCAAAACACCCTTCTTCCTGATGCAGAAACTGCTGCCGCTGCTGCGCGCAGGCGCAACGGCCGAGCGGCCCTCCAATGTGATCAACATCGGTTCGGTCGGCGCGCTCAAGATCGGCCCGCGCGAAGTCTATAGCTATCAGGCGTCGAAAGGCGCGATCCACTGGCTCACCAAATCGCTTGCCAAGAAACTGGGGGCGGAGAACATCACCGTCAACGCCATCGCTCCAGGCTTCTTTGAAAGCGACATGACCGTGATCAAGGATGACGCGATGCGCAAAATGGTCGAATCCATGGTCCCCCGTGGCCGCACGGGGACGCTGGAGGATATGGCGGGGGCAGCGATCTACCTCGCCAGCCGTGCCGGGGCTTATGTGACGGGATCGGTGATCCCGGTTGAGGGCGGGCTGGCGATCTGACCTGACGTTCGACAGGTTGCAAAATGCCAAATCAGTGGAAGGGGTTGTACCATGGACTTTAATCTTACCGAAGAACAAGCCGCCTTCCGCGATGTTGTGCGTCGCTGGGTGGATGCCGAACTCCCCAAGGATCTGATGCGAAAGCTGGAGGCCGATGAGGAGAATTACCCTTATGAAATCTGGGACAAGCTGAAGGAGCAGGGCTTTTTCGGCATTGGTATCCCGGAGGAATATGGCGGGCTGGGCGGCGATGTTGTCTTGCAGATGATCTTTGCGCGGGAAATGGCGCGGACAGCGGGCGGTTTGCTCTGGGTCTGGGGTCTCACCTCCTTTGGCGGCGCGAAGACGCTGACCGCAGCCGGCACTGAAGAACAGCGCCAGAAATGGCTGCCGATGATGGCCGCAGGCGATCTACGCGTGTCGCTCTCCATGACCGAACCCGATGGCGGCACCGATGTGCTGGGCGCGATGAAGACCTATGCCGACAAGGTTGATGGCGGCTGGGTGATCAATGGTGCCAAAATGTGGACGACGGCAGCCAAAGCAGCCGATCGCCTGCTTGTGCTCTGCCGGTCTGATCGCAATGCGGCGAAGAAGCATCACGGGCTGACCGCCTTTTTTGTCGATGCCAAGTCAAAGGGCATCACCGCGACACTGCTCCCGAAGTTGGGCATGCGGGCGATGGGCAGTTGTTCAGTCACCTATGATGACGTGTTCGTGCCCGATAGCGATGTTCTGGGTGAGCCGCATATGGCATGGAGCGCGATGCTCCCCAGCCTCAACAATGAACGCATCATGGTCGGCGCACAGTGTCTGGGTGCCATTGATGGCGTGCTCGAAGAC
>CAMAQU010000193.1 GCA_945860425.1 Sphingomonas paucimobilis | reverse complement strand
TCCCGCAGATCAAGGCTTGCGGTAAAGAGCGGGGATTGGAGGCGCTGAAACGCCCCCGGCGTCATTCCCGTATATCGGTGAAATTCGCGGTTGAGATGCGATTGATCAAAAAAACGTAAGGCCGCCAGCTCTGCTTCATCGGCCTGGCTTAAGCCGCGCATTGCGGCCGCCATGTCGAGAAAGCGACATCTTTGTAAAACCGCCTTTGGCGACAGGCCAAAGCTGGCAAGGCAGCGCCGCTCCAACTGACGTGGGGAAAGGCCCAGCAGCTTTGCTGCCGCCTCTACCTTGATGCTGCTGTCACTGCGGGCAATGGATTCAAAGCTCGCGACAACGGGGTCGACACGATTGCGGCCGACATGATCCAACTGACGCTCAATCACTGCCTCCATGCGTTCGACGCAGGCCTCATCATTTGGCGCGTCGCTGGCCGCGAGCATGAGCGCATCGACAATCGCCGGGTCCCACGCTTCTTTCAGCGGAACAATACGGTCTGCAAATTGGGTCGCCGGGCTATCAACAAGCGATGTCCAAGCACTTGGCCGGAAGGAAAAGGCGGCGACGGAGAAGGGACCGCGCACGCGAACTTTAAGGGCCCGGCTGTTCGCGCCGAAAAGGAGGGGCCCATGCAGATTTTCCCACGTGCCGCCATTCCACCAAGCCCAGTCGCCGCGCAACAACACTCGAACAAAGGCATTGTCGGCCATCAATAGGTCTTCAAATTCCAGCTCATCGGGAAGATTGGCGCTGACAAGATAATGGCGGCGTAAAAAGGGGAGGAGTTTTGCGCTGGGCGCAAAATTACGTGATGAAATCATTGCCCCCCCTCAAACCCAGATGCTTGCCCCAAATGGTGGGGGCTATTCACCACAAAGTGCGCAAATTTACACGCGAAAAAAGATGCTGCACCATTATCTCGACCGAGACGAGGCTATATACGGCAAAAGCGCAACGAACTTGCCGATCCCTCCCCAAAAGGGCTAGGACGGCACTATGTCTATCGCACCCAATACTCTCGACCTGATTGGCAATACGCCCATGGTTCGGCTCGAAGGTCCGTCGGCAGAGACGGGCTGCACTATTCTCGGCAAATGTGAATATGCCAATCCGGGCGCTTCGGTGAAGGATCGGGCCGCGCTGTTCATTGTGGAAGATGCAGAGGCCAGAGGCGTTTTAAAGCCGGGCGGCACAATTGTGGAAGGAACTGCGGGCAATACCGGTATCGGCATTGCGCTTGTCGCCAATGCCAAGGGATACCGCACCATCATTGTGATGCCCGATACGCAAAGCCGCGAGAAGATGGATACGCTGCGCGCTTTGGGGGCAGAACTGGTGCTGGTTCCGCCAGCACCCTTCGCCAATCCGGGCCATTTTGTGCACACATCGCGCCGCATTGCTGAAGAAACGCCGGGGGCAGTCTGGGCCAATCAATTTGACAATATCGCAAACCGTAAGGCCCATATTCTGGGCACAGCGGAAGAAATTTGGGCGCAGACCGAGGGGCGGATCGATGGCTTCACCTGTGCCGCAGGCACGGGGGGCACAATTGCCGGTGTCGGCATGGGGCTGAAGGCGCATCGCGACGATATTGTCATTGCGTTGACCGACCCATTTGGGGCGGCGCTCTATAATTATTACGCTCATGCGGAATTGAAGGCCGAAGGAAGCTCGGTTGCCGAAGGAATTGGCCAGGGCCGGATCACCGCCAATCTGGAGGGCGCGCCCATCGACACGCAATTTCGGATCTCTGATGAAGAGGGGCTGTATTGGGTCGCCCGCATGTTGCGCGAAGAAGGGCTATGCCTTGGCCTGTCATCTGGCATCAACATTGCCGGTGCCGTTGCCCTTGCGCGCCAATTGGGGCCGGGGAAAACAATCGCGACGATCTTGTGCGATACAGGTTTCCGTTATCTGTCGACGCTCTATAACCCCCAATGGCTGCGGTCGAAGGGTCTTCCCGTTTTTGACTGGCTAAAGGAGGCTCCATGACGTCGCGAGATGGATATGATGATCGGCGCGAAAGTTGGCGGCGCATCCGGGTTGGCCTGACAGGATTGGTCGGCATTTTATTGATCATTGGCCTTGCGGCCGCGATGCTGGAACGCATTGGCCCAAGCGCAAGCCCAGTGGAGGCGACGCGCAGCGGAGAGGCTGCCAAGCCTGTCGAGACCAAGAATGAGCCGTTGGCCGAATTGGGGGTTGCGCCGGGTCCGGCGGCCCCTGCTGATGAAGGCAGTGCTCCCAAAAAATGAAACGGGGGCTGCTGGCGGCCGCGCTGCTGGCAGGATGCGCTCCATCCGGGCCGAGCACGGAGCGGCCCACACTCCATCTCCTCACTACTTCCTCCCTTTTCTGGGGAGAGGG
This sequence comes from Sphingomonas paucimobilis, assembly GCA_945860425.1. Lineage (GTDB taxonomy): Bacteria > Pseudomonadota > Alphaproteobacteria > Sphingomonadales > Sphingomonadaceae > Aquisediminimonas > Aquisediminimonas paucimobilis_A. Next base: position 1,271 of record CAMAQU010000193.1, on the reverse strand, counting down.
CGACATCGCCTCTGCCGTACAGCGCAAGACAGAGCGTCCACCCCTGATCGGCCATTTGGAGTCCGCATGGCGCATTGTGCCATTGGATATTGCGCGGCCAGGCCAGCTTAAATCTGTCTCTCTTCTCTTCATCATTCAGCCCCAAGCCCTTGCCCCGGATGAGCTTGTCGCCTTGGATGATTGGGTCCGCGCTGGTGGGCATGTCTTAATCCTTGCGGACCCCGATTTGCGTCGATCCTCTTCGCTTCCCAAGGGGGATGCCCGGCAACCGCCGCCCTCAACCTTGCTCTTACCGCTGCTGACCCATTGGGGCCTGACATTGGTCCCAGATCCGCCGGGTGCGCCGCTGCGTGTCATCCGATCTGCAGACGGGCTGGTTCCAGCCCCCGGCAGCGGTCGCTGGATCAGCCAATCGCGGGACTGCACGGTCACGGCCGCTGTCATTGCCCGCTGCACCTTGGGCAAAGGTGTGGCTGTCAGCGTGGCGGACGCAGATTTTGCGATTTCAGCAAAAGACTCGGCAACACAAGAGGCCGCGCAGAGGCTCATCGACCAGCTTCTGGAGGGGCTCGCCCCAAATCAAAAGAGAACAAAAGAAGAAAATCGAGCTGGAAAGGGGAAGATTTAGACGCAAATCACTCAATTGAGGCCTGAAATCCCCATTTCACCCGCGAAATCCCTTGCTGTCCCCAAGAATCGCTGATAGTCAATCTATCCGTCAGATTGGGGCGGGGCTGTCCTGATTCTTCTTTGAATTGGCCGGGTGCGGCAGGGTGCTGTGATCCGGGTTTGGCCCGCCTTTGCCCCCGTGACGCAGAGGGGTGTTGTGGGCGACAGAGAGCTATTCAGGGGACATGCGCTGAACGCGATTGACGGCAAAGGCCGCGTCGCTGTTCCCGCTTTCCTGCGCTCTGCAATTGAGAAGAACGGCGATGGCCGCGTCCTCATTATCGCCAAGCACCAGCAAGATCCCTGCCTGACCGGATATGATCGCGGCTGGTCGCGTCTGCTGCATGATCGGCTGGAGCGTGAGGAAGAGCGGGAGCGCGCAGCGGGCCGTGACTTTGACTATTTCAACAGCAACCGCCGCGCCTTTGGCTTGGTCGAAGAAGTCCCCTTTGACGCCAGCGGGCGCTTTATCTTGCCCACATTCTTCCGGGCGAAGGCGCAGTTGACGGAACTCGCCTTCTTCTTTGGTACGGGCAATACGTTTGAAATCTGGAACCCCAATCTCCTCATCGACACGCCCGGAATTGATGAGGAAACCAAGG
>CAMAQU010000192.1 GCA_945860425.1 Sphingomonas paucimobilis | reverse complement strand
GACCACAGCCCGGCCCTGACCCGGCATATGTTTGACAACACCCACCACGCCGCCTGCGCGCAGCCCCTCTATTGTGGCGCGGCCCAAGGCCGCAACGCGCATCGGCTCACTGCCCAAGGCGCGATCGCCAATGGCCGGGTGGGTTTCGGGCACGCGCACATCCAGCAGCGGCAGGCAGTCCACGGTGATGCCCACCTCACTCAGCATCAGGCCAAGGGCTTCGGCATTGACGCGGGCGGCCTCAATGGCTGTCATTGGGGCCACATCATAAAGCGCGTCAAACGCACCGCCGGGTGGGAAGGCCGGCCATGTCGGTGGCTGCATGCGGGCGACCCGACCGCCTTCTTGATCAATCAGGATGGCCAGATCATCGCGGCCAGCTAAGGCCCGCAGATCATCGGTTAAAGCGCGGAGCTGTGTACGATCCACGATATTGCGCTTGAAGAAAATATAGCCCGCAGGATCACACTCGCGAAAAAAGGCGCGCTCATCGGGCGTTACGCGTTCACCGGACAGGCCGAAGATAACGGGCTTCATAATCTGTCTCTAACCGGGCTTGTCTGGCTTGTCGAAGGCAGCGGCCTTTGCGCGGGTGCTTTACTGGGGATTACTTGACCAGACTGCAACTGGCACCACCTGCCTTGAGGCGTGCACATACATTTTGAGCCTGCGCGCCAGCCGAAATGCGCAATTGGTAAAATGTTTTGCCCGCAACAATTGTTTTGGCTGTTTGCCGGGGCAGGCCATCCAGATCGCTATAGCGCTGCACCAACGCGGCATAGGCCTGATTGGCCCCGGCGGCATCGGAATAGGTGCCCAATTGGATCAAGCCTGTGCCATTCGTGTCACCCGGTTGTCTGGGCGCTGGCCGCGGGCCGGCGATATTGGGTCGGGCGGGCACAAGGACACCGCCCACCGAGACAGTGGCACTTGCCTTTTGCCCCATTGCAACGGGTGCGGCGGGCTTGGCCGGGGCAACGCGCTGCGCCTGAACCGGAGTCTCTGATTCCGCACCAAGATCAAGCTGACCATTGGCATCTGCCCCTTCAGAGGCGGCAAAGGCGGCATCCCCCTGCCCCTCAACAGTCATTCCGCCAATATCATCTGGGCGTACTTTATAGGGCAGGGCAGGGGCTGCGATGATGGATCCGTCTCCATCAAGGCTGACTTCGCGATTGCTCATCCACCACAGGCCGCCGAACACCAGAATGACCGCCCCTATCGCCGCGATCACCAACACCCAGGCAGAGCCAGAGGTTTGGGATGGCTGAACGATGACGGGCTCAACAGGTTCCAGCCAGGGAAGCCGCTCTTCTGTGTCCAGCGATAAATGCTTGTCGTCGCGCACGCGCCTTACATCTCCTCAGCGGCGGTCACACCCATGATGGCCAGACCATTGGCAATGACTTGCCCGATTGCGGACGCCAAGAAAAGCCTTGCTGCTGTGACCTCTGGGGCATCTGCCTGAAACATGCGACGGGTGGGATCATCATTCCCGCTATTCCAATAGGCATGGAAGGCGGCGGCCAGATCATAGAGGTAAAAGGCGATGCGATGCGGCTCACGCGCAAGGGCTGCGCTTTCCACAAGCCGGGGCAATTGGGCGGCAAGTTTCGCCAGCCCAAGATCGGCGGCATCCAACCGGCCCAATTCGCTTCCGCTCCCGGTAATCCCGGCTTCGGCCGCCTTGCGCTTGAGCGAGCAAATCCGCGCATGGGCATATTGCACATAGAAAACTGGATTGTCTTTTGAGGCTTCCACAACCTTGGCAAAGTCAAAATCCATCTGCGCATCGGCCTTGCGCGTCAGCATGGTGAAGCGCACGACATCCTTGCCCACTTCGCGCACGACATCAGCCAATGTCACGAAATTACCGGACCGCTTTGACATTTTCACGGGCTCACCGCCACGCAACAGGCGCACCATCTGCACCAGCTTCACGTCAAAAGGCTTGGTGCCACCGGTCAGGGCCGTCACAGCGGCCTTGATCCGCTTGACCGTGCCTGCATGGTCGGCCCCCCAAATATCAATCAGGGCATCTGCCGTCTGCGCCTTTTGGAAGTGATAGGCCATGTCGGCCCCAAAATAGGTCCAGCTGCCATTGGATTTTTTAATCGGTCGATCCTGATCATCGCCAAATTGGGTGGAGCGGAACAGCGGCAGGGTGACGGGTTCCCAATCGGGATCAACTTCCCCCTTGGGCGCTTCCAAAACGCCATCGTAAACAAGCCCTTTTTCGCGCAAAATGGCTTCGGCGGCTTCTGGCTTTTTCTCTCGCTGAACGATCGCTTCGGATGAGAACACATCGTGATGAATGCCCAGCAAGGCGAGATCAGCCCGGATCATGTCCATCATCGCGGCAACGGCCGTCTCGCGGAACAAGACCAGCCAGTCGCTTTCTGGCGCGCCGACAAAGCGGTCGCCATGGTCCTGGGCGAGCTTTTGGCCAACGGGGATCAGATAGTCACCCGGATACAGGCCTTCGGGAATTTCCCCCACATCTTCGCCCAAGGCTTCGCGATAGCGCAGATGCGCCGACCGGGCGAGAACATCGACCTGTCCCCCGGCATCATTCACATAATATTCGCGGATCACCTTATGCCCGGCATGCTCCAGCAGGGTTGCCAGCGCATCGCCCACCACGGCCCCCCGGCAATGGCCCATATGCATGGGGCCGGTCGGGTTGGCAGAGACATATTCGACATTGACGATGCTGCCCTCGCCCAATGTGGATCGGCCATAGTCCGCCCCGCCTTCGGCAATCAGGGTAAGCTCTGCGCGCCAAGCATCATCGGTCAGGCGCAAATTGATAAAACCCGGCCCTGCGACATCGACGGACGCCACATCCTCTATCGCGCCCAGCTTTGTAGCCAGCGCCTCGGCCAGCGCGCGCGGGTTCATGCCCGCAGGCTTCGCCAGCACCATGGCGGCATTGGCCGCCAGATCGCCATGGCTGGCATCGCGCGGGGGTTCGACCGTCAGATTGCGGCGGTCCACACCCGGCTGCAACACCCTCTCTTTTTCTAAAGCATCAAGCGCGGCATCAATATGCGCGGCATAGCGGGCGTAAAGCGTGGTCACAGGTCGTCCAATTCAAACTATCTGGAAAGCGGGCGTTTTAGCGCTGCTTGGCCAAGGGGGCAACACAGGCACGCCGTCGGCCCCCTTGCCCGACGCGGATCAGACGCTAAACCGATCTTATGGCGCGGGGTGGGGCAACATCAAAATCACGGCAACTGGCCGTTCTGGCGGGCAAGGCGATTGTCTGGTTCATCGGCCTGTCGGTTTTGTGGGTGGTCATCTATCGATTTGTGCCGCCGCCCTATACGGCCACGATGGCAGGCGATGTGATCGCCGGGCGCAGCGTGACCAAGGATTGGATGTCGCTCACCGATATGGATCCGGATATGGCCCGCGCGGCCATTGCGGGCGAGGATGGCAAATTCTGCACCCATGAAGGCTTTGACCGGGAAGCCATTGCCAATGCCTTTGAACGCAATTTGCGCGGCGGGCGCATTCGGGGCGGCTCAACGATCAGCCAGCAGACCGCGAAAAACGCGTTTCTCTGGCAAGGGGGCGGTTATGTGCGCAAAGCTTTAGAGGCTTGGTTCACGCTGCTCATCGAAAACATCTGGGGCAAGCGCCGGA
>CAMAQU010000191.1 GCA_945860425.1 Sphingomonas paucimobilis | reverse complement strand
CAGTGGCAAAGAGGGGGTTGAGCGCCCGCACCTGATCCACGCGGATGCTGCGCGCGCGTTCTTCATCAGCGGGCCAGTCTTGGCGCGGCTTATTGGCGATAAGTTTGTCATCCTTGGGCAGTCGATCGAGCAAAGCAAAATCGGGATGGCTCCAAGCATCGAGTAACTTCGCGGCGGGATGCGCAAAGGGGACATCAATCCCGGGTGTATCCGGCGATAGGCCCATGCCCTCGGCCAGCAGCCTTCGCGCCAATTGCAGCGCCGTCATCGCCTTGCCCACGCCTTCGGGGCCGGTCAGCAGCCAGGCATGGTGCAGCCGCCCGCTGTGCATGGCGGCGCGAAAGGCCGATATAGCCTCCTCATGGCCAATGATGCGCGTCACATTAAATCGCCCAAGGCGGACATGATCCGGGTGGAGACGTCCGAAGGGCTTCCCGCCGCATCGATCACACGGAAACGCGCAGGGTCTTCGGCGGCCATGGCAAGGAATCTGTCGGCCACGCGCAGATAATAATCGCGGTCCTTCGCGCCCATTCGGTCGGACGTGGCAGAGCGCGCTTCGGCTCGCCGCGCCCCTTCCTCGACCGAAAGATCGAGCAACAATGTGCGATCCGGCAATAACCCCCCAGAGCCAACGCGATGCAGCGCCAAAATGACTGCATCAGACAGGCCGCCTGCCCCGCCCTGATACGCGCGTGTCGAATCTATAAACCGATCACACACCACCCAGTTGCCGCGCGCCAGCGCCGGACGGATGAGCTTTGCCACATGATCTGCACGCGCCGCGGCGAAGAGTAGCGCTTCGGTTGCGTCATTCCAACGATCTTGCCCGCCCGTGAGCAACAGACCGCGAATGGCCTCTGCCCCTTCCGTGCCGCCCGGTTCCCGCGTTGTGATAACCGTTTTGCCTTGAGCCCGCAGGGCCTCCGCCAGTAGCTGGAGCTGCGTGGATTTCCCCGCGCCTTCTCCTCCTTCCAACGTGATGAAGCGGCCCTGCGTCATCGCTTAAAACCCAAACAGGCCAATAATGGCGAGCCAAATGCCCCGGAAAAAGCCAGCCTCTTCGACATTTGCGCCGGCAACAAGCGGAACCGTCGACCCCGGCAGACCAGAGGTGGAGATCACCAGATCGGCAATATGCTGTCCGGCTTTGATGGGGGCGACAACATCGCCCGCATAAACGACCTTCGTCGTATATTTCGGAGCCCCCATCCCGGCTGGATAGGTGATGCCAATGGCCTGCTGCGCGACTAGGGGGACTTTAGACTCCGCGCCACCTTTCACCTTGGCCAGATCAACTTGTGCACCTTTGACGAAGAGCGGCTTGCTGGCCCAGGCTTTGAAACCCCAATCCATGAACTTCACGGATTCAGTAATCCGGCCGTTGAAGCTATCAAGACCGGCGACGACCATCACCAACCGGCGACCATTTTGCTCCGCAGACCCCGTAAAGCCATAGCCAGCTTCCTCCGTATGCCCCGTTTTCAATCCGTCGGCGCCCGCGATACGGCCGAGAATGGGGTTGCGATTAGACTGAACAATGGCATCCCCCTTGCCCATAGTCTTGCCCCAGCTAAACTCTTTCTGCTGGTAGAACTTACGGTAGAGGTCGGGATAATCCCGCACCGAGGACACGGCGAGCGTCGCCAGATCCTTCGCCGTAACAAAAGTGCGCCCGGCATCTGGCCAGCCATTGGATGTCCCAAACTGGCTGTTAGTCATGCCCATGCGTTTGGCCTCGGCATTCATGCGGGCGACAAAGGCCTCTTCGGTTCCCGATATCCCTTCCGCCAACACAACGCAGGCGTCATTGCCGCTGAGCGTGACGACGCCGTGCAACAGGTTCTCAACGCTCACTTGCTCTCCGGGAGATAGGAACATGGTCGAGCCTGCTTGAGGGCCATGCCATTTCTGCCAAGTTTCCGGGCGCACCGTAAACTTCTGACCGAGCTTCAGCTCCCCCTTTTTGATCATGTCGAACACGATATGGGTTGTCATCATCTTCGCCATGGAGGCAGGCGGCATCCGGCGATCCGCATCTTTGGCAAAAAGGACAGCGCCGGAGGAGAGATCCACAAGATAGGCAACGGGCGCTGTCGTTTCAAAAGGAGGTGCGGCTGCAAAAGCTGGAATAGCCGCGGACGACAAGAAGGCAGCAGCGTAAAGAATTGGTTTCATGAACTTTTCCCGATGTGCGACTCAGCGCGTGATGCTTCGCTTCGATAGCCGCTGCCTTCGAGAGGGCCAAGCATCCAACCGTACAAGTGCCTAATCCACACGAGGGCGCACAATTTCATCGGCCAGCAAGCCAACGGACAGGGCATAAAAATTGCTGCAATTATAGTCGAGGATCACCCTATAATTCTCTGTCAGCAACCAAGCGGGCGTTCCCGGGCCGTCTGGCTGAAACAAAACCGCCAACTGTGTGTCTCGCAAAGCGCGTTGTTGCTGCATCACCCCAAGGCTGCGCCATTCAGCGATGGTGCGCCATTGGCTGTGCCTGCTCAAGACACGCGGACAGCGCGGAGAAACTGTGCGTGTTTCGAGCCCGCTCCAGTCCAACCCATCTGGTACAGAGGCCCCTACCCCCCATGCCACACCACGCCGCCAGCCTGCGCGCACGAAATAATTGGCGATGGAGGCAAGAGCATCGGCCTCACTGTTCCAAATATCGGCGCGGCCATCCCCATCGCCATCCCGGGCCACACGCAAATAGACGGATGGCAAAAACTGCGGATACCCGGTCGCTCCGGCCCAGCTCCCGCGCAATTGGCGGCGCGGTGTGCCCCGATCCATCATGCGCAAAGCGGCCAAGAATTCTTGCATAAACAAATCTCGCCTGCGTCCTTCAAACGCTAAACTCGCCAGCGCATTCAGCAGATCAAAATTGCCCGTATAGGAACCATAATTGGTTTCATGCCCATAAATGGCGAGCATCATCTCTTCGGGAATGCCCGTTTCCCGCTCAACCCGTTCCAGCAAAGGCCGCAGCTCCGCATAATGGGCCCGCCCCCGGCTGATCCGCGCGCTGTCCACATGACGGGCGCGATACGGCGCGAATTTAGGGATAGGCGCATTGATGGCGCCGCCCGGCTGAGATCGGTCCAGCGCGATGACGCGCGGTACAAACACAAGGGTCGGGATCACGCTGTCGAGTGTCGCTTGCGATATGCCTTGGCGCGCGCCCGTTTCTCGAAGGACCTCGCGAAATGCCGTAAAGGCTGCATCCTGCACATCGCTTTGCGCAAAGGCTGCTGTGCCTATGCCGCTACTCGACGGAACACAGGCCGCTGCAAAGGCAAGAGCCGCAAAATTCAACGTTCGTATCAAGACCTGGCGCATTGCACCCAAAGTGGCAGATTGGCCATTGATTGCAACCCGCCTCGTCGAAGCTCTTGCACGTCAGGCCGACCCGCGGCTAAAGCGCCCTCAGCGCGGACAGGTGGCCGAGTGGTTTAAGGCTCTGGTCTTGAAAACCAGCGTGGGTGCAAGCCCACCGTGGGTTCGAATCCCACCCTGTCCGCCAATTACCCAGAAATTCCTTACGACCCGCTCCCTTACGCTCCACCTTCCCACCGGGCAGGTACAGTAGCGAAATCCCGCCGCCAGATATGGTGGAAAACGGCCATTCACGTGACGCAAACCTGCTGCGATGAGGTTTGCGTGCCA